>CAYYOQ010000001.1:0-5480 GCA_964473235.1 uncultured Thermodesulfobacteriota bacterium
TGTCCCGATCATCCGGACCTTTGCGCCCTTTTTAGCAGGTGTGGGCAGGATGACTTACTGGCGTTTTCTCACCTATAATGTGGTCGGCGGTATTGGCTGGATCATGGTATTCGTTCTGGGTGGCTACTTTTTTGGTAATCTCCCTGTGGTCAAAAAAAACTTCACCTTGGTTATTATGGCAATAATTATCATTTCGGTGCTCCCTACCATAGTTGAATTCTTACGACAGCGCTCTCGATCATCGTAGTCTATGAGTGCAATGGTTTTTTTATCAGATCATGGTTGTGAGTAAAGGGAGAAGACACTGGGAGAGAAATGAATTATTTAGGTATTGACATTGGAGCGGTATCAGCGAAGGCGGCACTGATAAATAGCAGTAGTGATCTAGTTGCCCATGAGGTTATGGATACGGGTTCGAACAGTGCCCAGAGTGGAGAGAAGATTACGCAGCTGGTTCTTGGCAGAACTCACCTTGCCTTTAAGGATATCGCAGGAATAGTGGCAACCGGTTATGGACGAAGTGCTGTTACTTTTGCTG
Organism: uncultured Thermodesulfobacteriota bacterium; assembly: GCA_964473235.1. Taxonomy (GTDB): domain Bacteria; phylum Desulfobacterota; class WTBG01; order WTBG01; family WTBG01; genus CAYYOQ01. The sequence continues at coordinate 539 of CAYYOQ010000001.1, forward strand.
AGAGAAGGGTGACTGAGATTACCTGCCATGCACGGGGGGCACACCACCTCTTTCCTGAGGTGAGGACTGTTATTGATATTGGTGGACTGGATAGCAAGGGAATCAGGGTTGATAGTGAGGGGCGGGTAGTTGATTTTGTGATGAATGATAAGTGCGCCGCCGGTACCGGGAGGTTTCTCGAGGTGATGGCGAGGGCACTTGCCTTAGGTATAGAAGAAATGGGTTCCCTCTCCCTTACCAGTACCCATCCCTGTCAGATCAGCAGTGTGTGTACGGTGTTTGCCGAATCTGAGGTGATTTCGCTCAGGGCTGAAGGTAAGGCACGGGAGGATATTATTGCAGGGATCCATAGATCGATAGCCAGCCGGATTGCAGCCATGATGTTCCAGATTGGTCTTCAGGGGTGTATCGTCATCACTGGTGGTGTTGCACTGAATGGAGGTGTAGTAATGGCATTGGAAGCTGCACTGAACACAACCATGCACGTTCCTGAACACCCCCAGATCACCGGCGCCCTTGGTGCCGCCCTCATAGCGTTAGATAAGCACCTTTGTTAAATCTTTCCTCACTATCTTACCCTGCATGAAATCTTTGATCTAGAAAGTAACATCAAACGCAATGGGTGATAAAATATTATTAATACTTTCGTATGATTTGCCGATATAGTTTTTACTACAGAGTCTTTTATATTAGTAATTCAATAAAGGGGTACCTATGAATTTAAACAGTATAAGGTTTAAATTTACTGCATTTAATGTTGTTATTGTGCTGCTATTGTTTATTCTCATGGCACTAACTGTTTCTTTATTTGTCAGGAGATTCCTTATAGAAGAGAGAACAGAGAGCAGAAAAATAGTGAATGATCAAACTGCCTTCGTTGCTACAGCTATTGTAATGGGTTCAGGGGGGGGTGATCGTGATTTATTTCATGTATTTTTATCGAAGTACCCTGATCTTGTTTATTCTGTTGTTATCAGTCAAGCTTCCTCGCTAGATTTTTATGCAGAACAAAAAGATAGGTTATGGTTTATAAAAAATGAAGAGTTGGCAAGGAAACATGAAGATCTTTTTACCCAGAGACCGCAAAAAACTGAGGTAAACGAAAAAGAGGGGATGTTGAACATCATTTCTCCTGTGTATGCTCCAAGTGAGGAAGGTGATGACAAGATTGTAGGATATATTTTGTGCGGGTACTCCTTAAGGCCTCTTATTGATAAGTTAAAAAGTGTGAATTGGATAATACTACTATCGACTTTTACTATGATGCTATTAACTACCCTTGCAGCTTATATTTTAGTATTACTCATCACCAAGCCTCTTAATAATGCAGTAGCGGTGATTAATAATGTGGCAAATGGGGACTTTACCCGAGATGTATCCATTAAATCAAAGAGTGAGATTGGTGTGCTTATTAATACTATCAATGAAATGATTTCAAAATGGAAGTCATCCATTGAGAAGTTGAAAGGGGTTATCGATCACACCAACAAATCCGCCGAGAACTTGTCTGATGCCATTAAGCAGCAGGAGAATGTTACCGCTGAACAGGCATCTGCGGTAAACGAGATTACCACTACCGTTGGTGAGCTCAACTCATCCTCCAAACAGGTATATGAAAAGGCTGAGCAAGTGTCACAGAGTTCCCACGACGTGCTCAAGATTGCCTCCGACGGTGAAAAGGCAATCAAGGAAAGTATTGAGGAAATCAATATCATTCGTAATAAGGTGAAGTCGATATCTGAGCACACGCTCAATCTCAGTATCGAAGCGCAGCAGATTGGGTCTATCGTCAAAACGGTGAGTGACATTGCCAACAAAACAGACATGCTCGCCATCAATGCGGGGATTGAAGCTGCCAGGGCAGGTGAACATGGAAGGGGTTTCTCCATTGTGGCAACTGAGGTAAGGGAGCTTGCTGATCAGAGTAGAAAGTCAGCTGAGAAGATAGCACAGCTCATAGAGAACATTCAAGCAGCGACCAACACCACCGTGCTCGCCACCGATGAGGCAATCAATGGGTTTCAGGTGGGAATCAAGCTCATACTGGAGGCAGGACACACCATTGATAATTTGGTTAAGCACGTTCAGGAAACAGTAAACTATGCCAGTGAAATCGCGCTTGCCTCACGACAGCAATCGCTTGGGACAGAACAGGGTGCCACGGTAATGTCCAGCATTAATGAGGTAATGAGAGGTACCGCCCAGAGTGCATCGAAAATACTAGGTGAAGCTACCGTCCTCAAAAAATTGAGTGACGATTTATCGAGCGTTGCTAACATCTATCGAATTTGAACAGGGTTTTCTCAACCAGTGTGAAAATTACCTCACTCCCCTTTTTATCAGAGTACCTACCTCTACTTGTGAGCCTCCACCATTAGTGACTGAATAAATGTTTTTGAATCGGCGCGAGGAGCATATCCAAGATCAGTGAGAAAATCACTGTACTCAGCTGCCTGGTGAGCACTGAGGGAGTGATCGAATTGGATGTTCTGGAGTGCTCGCTCGATGGTTTCTCTGTCCATCCCGGTGTATTTCACACCGATACTCACCGCCTCTTCCCCATGAGTTGCTATATACTGTATCGATTGAAGATGGACATTGAGGAGATCGTTGACTATTGAGCGATGCTGCTCAATGAAAGAGGTGCTGGCGATCAGCACGCAGCAGGGATGATCCTGCCAGATGTCTTTTGAGGAGGTGAGGACTTTACCGATGCCGGTGGTGACTGCCTTCGCAGGATATGGCTCCCAGGCGATGAAGGCATCTATCTGAGCGCTTCTCAATACACTGAGCATCTCTGGTGGTTTAATAGTGATAATGGTAAGGGATGAACTCTCCAGGTCAGCGAGGGAGAGTGCCTTGCGAAGTAAAAAATCCTGAATTGTAGAGTGCCCGGGAATAGCAATTACCTTCCCCTTAAGATCATTGAGCGTGGTGAGAGGGGCATCCTTACCTACCACCAGCGCAGAACCGTTTTTATTTACCTGGGCAATGATCTTTACCTGGGCAGTGTGGTTAGCAACTGCAACCATTGCCGGTGCAAGACCGACATAACCGAGATCGAGGTCACCTGCGGCAAAACCAGTCATCAGCTCTGGTCCGGCCCTGAACATACCGGCTACTTCTACGGCGATACCTCTCTGTTGAAACAATCCTTTCTCCAGGGCAATAAATGCGGGAAGGTGGTGGAGGTCATTTTGAAGATAGGCGAGACGAACTTTAGCGTTTTGTGGTGTGCTCGAACCGCAGGCGATGAGAGTTACGAGAAGCGGTAGCACAATTATTATCGTGGTTAGTCTCGTACGCAAGGATAGGTGTAAACCTTAAAAGAATAGTTTACCTACGATTTACCGGCATGCGTTAACTCTTCTTATCTTCAATGGCCATGCATACCAGATCTGTAATATCTCTCATCGTGAGTTTTGATTCCAGTGCCTGAATGCCCACCTGGAGCCCCTGGTAACAGAAGGGACAGGCAGAGACGAGCTCAGTGGCGCCAGTGGCTTCTGCTTCCTTAATTCTGGTTTGAGATATCTTATTCTGGATATCAGGGTATCCTGATTTTAACCCACCGCCCGCGCCGCAGCAGCGGGAGTTCTCCCTGTTTCTCTCCATTTCTACCAGCTCAATGCCGGGAATCATTTTAATAAGTTTTCGTGGAGCATCATACACGCCGCTATGTCGTCCTAAATGGCAGGGATCATGATAGGTCACTTTTAGTTTTACTTCATTTTTAAGATTGAGTTTCCCTGCCTGGATGAGCTCAATGATAAACTCTACGGTGTGGAGTACCTTGAAATTGAGTTTGCTCGTTTTAGGATAATCTTCCTTGATGGTTTTAAAGCACCCGGCACAGGAGGTCACCATGGTTTTGATACCGAGGTCATTAAACTGGGCAATGTTTTCCTTAGCAATCCGTTCATATTCCCTGTCACCCATCCTGAGCAACACACTCCCACAGCATTTTTCTTTAACTCCGAGAATGCCGAAGTCAACCCCCGCCGCGTTAAAGATGTTAACTGTATTAATTGCAACCGGTTCTACGTTGACATCATAGGCGCCGGTGCAGCCCACGAAATAGAGAACGTCCGCTTTCTGGCGGGTGATGTCTTTTGGTTCCTCGGCAATCTTCTTCTGTCTTTTTGCCCCTTTTGCCCACTTGGTGCGTGAGCTCCTCGGCTGTGCCCAGGGGTTATCATAGGATTTGACGCTCTGAATAAGAAGCTTTTGCTGCTCAAGAGGGCCGCACCCTGCATCAACGATGGAACGTCTGATGCGTTCCCATAATTCTACGGTGTCAATCTTTACCGGACAGACCTCATAGCACTGCTTACAGGTGCTGCACTCATAGAGCTCTGCCACAAACTTGTCAATCTTCTCTTTGGTCACTCTTGGTCGCCCCAGAAGCTTTGCCCACAGTCCGTGCTGAGCCTTGACAATGTCTTTAAAAGCCTGGGCACGTCCCCGGGGAGTGATACCTTCTTTTTTATCCTGCTCATAGGCAGGGCACCAACGGGAGCACTCACCACATCGCGTGCATGCATCAAGTTCCATAAGTTGACGCATACTGAGGTTATCGACGCTAATTACGGGAACGGCCTTGTCTTCCTTTTGAATTTCCTGAGGCGTTGGGTCATTCACCTGGTTAAGATTATCCTCCATAGGTTTCTCCGAATTTAATTTTTTCAGATGCGTCCAGAGCAATTTCAACAGGGCTCACAAACACGTGCCACATTTTACTGAACGGGATATAACCAATAAATATCAGTGAGATCAGGGTGTGAACCCACACCACCGTGAGGTAGTCAAAGAGTAGAGCGGGAATTGGTCTCAGCAGGGATGCGAGTGGATTACCAACAAAAGAATAGCCCATAGAGGATTCATAGGGGAATGATGCCAGCCTCTGTGCTTCGCTAAAAAATCCGGTGAGGACGATGAGGAA
>CAYYOQ010000001.1:5580-33347 GCA_964473235.1 uncultured Thermodesulfobacteriota bacterium
GGAATGATGCCAGCCTCTGTGCTTCGCTAAAAAATCCGGTGAGGACGATGAGGAACAGGAAAATGAGTGCGGTGGTGTCAGAGATGATGGTATCGAGCTGCTCGGCTTTAACTACATACCTCCTCAGCGCTGCGATTACTATGCCCATCAAGAGGGTCAGGCCCCACAGGTCACCCCACACATCGAGAAAGTACTTGCCAGATCCCAGAAATATGAATTGGGCAAGAGATGAATCCCGAGGGACAAAGTGGCTCATGATAGCGAGAAGGGTAGTGTGGGCTAAAAGACCTAAAAACCCCCAGAATATACAAAAGTGCATAACCCATCTCACCAGACTCTGTTTGAGTAGCTGAACTTGGAGGAGTACATCGAGAATAAACGCTTGGATGATGGGACCGGAGAGGAGTTTGTGGTGGAGGCTAGAGGCTTTCCCTTTTCTCCATAGGTAGATATGGGAGTAGACACCGATAAAAAAGATGACCAGAGTCACCACGGTTAGGGCATAGAGCAGGGCGGTTGCTTCAAAGTACATGTACATTGATCTATCCCTCCATTGATCATGAGTCTTCTTCGCTCCTTGAAATAGATAGCAAGGAAGCACGCGGTAAGCTTTTTAAGGAGCACAAACATTTCATATATAGATTCGGTGCGCTCAATTCCTGAGTGATGATCACGTTTGATACTCCTCAAGAGCCTGGTGAGTGTTTTTGCCATGGTATACATACCATAAAGTTCAACCTCATTGCCAGTGTTTTGTGTAGCAATGGTATCCCATCGTGACCACATCGCTTCAAGAAATACACGAATCTTTTCAGGCTCATACGTTTTATAACCAATCTGCCACTGTAGGTGGTCTCTCTCAAGTGATAAGGCAACGATTCGAGAGTTGCTCAGTTCTGCTTTGAGATTCCTTAAGAGTTTCTTTACCTCCGGAGAAGGGGGAAGTGCGGGGAGGGAGGGAAAATGAGACGTTTTTTCACCTTTGCACATTCCATGGTAAATCATCTCTGCAATAAGGGTATTGGCCTCACCATAGCGGGGGTGTTCCAGATGAGGACCTAAAAGGTACATTTGACCTTTGCCGATGCGTTTTGAAACAATAGCTCCTTTACCCACGATAGTGTCATGTGCCAGTTCACTTTTGGTGAGGAAAAGTGTCTGAGAAGTAAAGCCAGTGTAGAGTGCTACTGTAGCGGCGTCTTCTGAAGGTAAAAATGAAGGCCCACCGTAAAGTGGTGCGGTCAGCTCATCAAAGTGTCGAATCGTGGAAGGAAAATCTACTACTTTAATTTTAACCTCTTCTCTCACCGGGTGGAACACATAGCTACACCCATAGGGGGTACAGAACTTTTCTGGAAGGGTGTGGGGGGTGGCCAGGTTTTTAGTGAGGTTACTGATTTTTACTGATGCATAGTTGAAAAGGTTAAGGGGTGGCAGTGAGGAGGTGAGGGGAAGGTAGGCGCCTGCACAGCTTCCAATATAAAGTCCCCCCTCATTCAGAAAATGTGCAAGGTGGTCTGATCCTTCCTTGCCCAGACTTGCAGCAATAGCGAAGGTATCACCCCCTGACACCAACAATACGTCAAGGTTATGGAGTCCATGTGCTTTTATCTGCTGGTCATCTACGAATAGCATGTCCCACCATCCCATGGCGTCAAGGATTTCCACAAACCAGAGCCAGGAGTGGGAAGCCCCCTCACCACAGTAGATGCCGATGGTAGGGTAGGGGTACTGTTTATAGCTGCCGTTAATTTTGACGGGTTTACTGAGGGCACTGTTTATGTTGATGGTAAGATAAGGCTGATAGAACTTGTTTCTTAAGGTTTCACTTTTTCTAGACACCATGTAGGAGCAGCCTCTTTAGAGCGAGTTATGGCTGGTAACAGAGTTTTTCAGCGAGAAGAAATGCTTCCCTTAAGCACTCTGGCTTGTGCGCAATATCTCCTTTGTCGCGAACCCCAGGTACGTGGAGCTTGCCGACAATATTCATCTGGAAATTGTTTTGCAGGGTATGCTCTAACGCTCTAAAAGGGAGATCAGCGGTGGCCGGATTGGGTGAGTCGTGCACCAGTGCCATTACCGCATTTTTACCTTTGAGACGATTTCCTACAATAATTTTACGCTCCAAATCAACATGGTGCACAGGAATGCAGCGTTCAAAGAAGACAGAGAGCTGTGAAGAGTAACTTGCCATGTACACCGGTGAGGCAAATAGTATAAGGTCACTTGTGATCATGGCGGGGATAAGGTGGTTCATGTCATCGTGAAAGCGGGTGCAGTCACCTGGGCCGAGCCAGCAGTTTCTATAGCAGCCCTGACAGGAGTTGATGGTGCAGTCATAGAGGTAAATCTTTTCGGTCTCCGCGCCTCTATCCTGAGCTCCTTGCAGGAAGGAGGTCACCAAGGTATCGGTATTACCCTGCTTACGAGGACTTGCCACAAAAGCAATGACTTTCAAGGGATAGCCTCCTGGTGTATAAAAATATGGTAGAAGTATGCGAACTTCTACCATAGCTTACTGAAGGAATCAACTAGAGAAAATGTGTTTTAATTCGAGCTCAGTGTTTTCAATTTTTCAGGGGTAATAGGTACGTCTTGTTCGGCCCTATCCCTCAATTGGTAGTAGCATAACAACATCAGGTGCAACGTATTGATCGGTTCCTTCATACTAATGATGAGGTCAACCAGCTCTACTTTTTAGGGCAGCATTTAACGCAGGTGGTGTAGGTAGCACAATCCCACATCAGGGAATAGAGAATCCCTTAGGGGAGAGGCGAGTCGTTCTGCTTCTGGTGACATCGATTACTTTTTTATACAAGAGCTATCCCTAGAAGCTAATTTTTATCCTCTGCTTCAATGAGTGTAAGCGCACCGTGAATACACCACTTAATACACGCTGGGTCTGGAGGTTCACCACAGAGATCACACTTCAAAGGTACTTCTGTACCAGGTTCAAAGAAGATCTGTCTCGCAGGACATGCAGCACGACAGAGGATACAGTTTTCATATTCCTTTCCTCCTATCACGATGGGATAGCGAGAGGTACACTTTGCATCAGTATAAGGTCCTGCTAAAATAGGGATGTGGATGTCCTTCTCCATATCAACGTAAATTCTTATTCGGGAGAGATTGGAATTGATGGAACCTTCATAGTGTTGGAGTGAACAAGCTGTTTCACAGTGCCGACATCCAGTACACTTATCAAAATCTACTTTAATGGTTTTCATTTCTTTCTCCTCCCAATATATTTGAGAATCACGCTAGCCCTAATTCTTTTAATTTTGCTTTGGTAGGGACACCATTCTTATCCCAGCCCCTTGATTGGTAATATTCAGGCAACATCTCATGCAACCTATTAACTCGCCCTTTACCAGGACCTTCCGGCAAAGGTTCCTCCAGAAATCTCTTTGGAAGCATATCGTCCTTTCCTGTGACCCCAGCTTTGAGATTAAAGAGTCGCTCGAGGTTCCAGGTCCGCTCACCAATAACTTTAATACGTTCCATGGTATAGCCCGCACCGGTGGCTGGTTCCAGCTGTTGTAGTACTTCATTGGTCCATAAGGTAACCAGCAGAAATAGGCAGATACCGGCATTATCAAGCACACAGGTTTCATCTTGAAGATCCTTAGTGAGCTGTGCTTTGCCCTTGGTGGCGAAAGGATCAGTTTTAGGAAAAATCTTTACCGCATCAGCAAGGATTTCCGAGATCATGGTATAACCTTTATTGTGACATGCTCCTCTGTTAGCAGTTGCCATGTTGAGTCCTTGGGCTTGTGCAACCCGGGGGTCATAGGCAGGACATTCTAACTTCTTGACACCTATAAAGAGCTCGGGATGTCCGTACTTCTGTGTCATATGATAACCGCCTTCAGCAATCACATCACCAAAACCTCTCCTGTACGCAGTCATCTCTACTAGCTTCACCATGGCTTCTGCATTACCAAACTTCAAGGAAAAACCTACATCCTTATCCGTGATGTATCCTTTCTCATACATCTCCATTGCTGCCGCAATAGTATTTCCAATTGAAATGGTATCCATTCCTAAGTCATTGCAAAGATTGTTTGCCTTGAGTATGGCCTCGAGGTTATCATTGCCACAGTCTGCACCAAAAGCCCAGACTGTTTCAAAATCTGGTCTTTCTGCCCTCCCTTCAAAGGGTCCTTCTTTAACCTGGGTTATGCCCCCACATGCCATAGGGCAGGAGAAGCAAGCCCTATTTCTAATCAGATAACCTTTGGTTATTGCCGATCCATCAATGTGTTCTGCTCCCTCAAACACTCCTGTCTGGTAGTTTCTAGTGGCGAGCATTCCCACTTCATTGTACACATGTAAAATGCCTGCTGATCCATTTACCGGAAAGGCGTGAGTGGCGAATGGTGAAGCTTTGGCCTTTTCCATTACCGCGGTAACTGCGTCTCTGAAACCTTTAGGGTCAGCGAGGGAGATGCTCTTGGACCCCCGAATAGCAACAGCTTTTAGATTTTTTGAGCCCATTACCGCACCAATCCCACCCCGTGCAGCCGCATTATGTTTATCAACAATAATGGCAGCAACTTTAACCAAATTCTCACCCGCAGGTCCTATGCTTGCAATATGAATGCTTCGTTTCTTCCAAGGGTCCTCAGTCTCTAGTGAGGATTTAATCTCATCTTCCGTTTGATGAACGGTTTTGCCCCAAAGGTCATCAGCAGGTCTAAATTCAATTTGATCGTCATCGATCCATAGGTAGACCGAAGTGGGAGATTTACCTTCAAAGATGATTACGTCATAACCTGCGTATTTCATCTCAGGTCCGAAGTAACCACCCGCATTCCCATTCCCAATGTTACCCAAAGGAGATTTGGTGACTACCACAAATCTGCTGCTTCCCACTGCTCCTGTGCCTGTGAGGGGACCAGTGGCGAAGATCAACTTGTTTTCGGGATCAAAGGCATCAATGGCAGGATCAATTTCATCATAGAGAATTTTGGTAGCGAGCCCCCGACCTCCGATATAATCCCTGGCCAAATCTTCATCTAAATCTTCTATTGCGTATTTATGCTCTGTTAAATTAACTCTTAGAATTTTCCCCATCCAGCCAAACATTGGTTCTCCTTTTATAGAAGGGTTAATATTTTTGCTTTACCACATCAAGATACTCGTCTCCTTAATTTTTAGATAAAATCTTTCAAATAACTCTTTCCCCATCCTTGAGGATTAGCCCTTTCAAATTTTTCTCTTAGCTCCTTTCTCACAAGTGAAGGTTTGGTAGCATCAATTCCCAGTTTGCCTCCTACCCTCAGAGGAGCTGCACCAGGAAGATCGGGCAAGGAGAGATCATAGGGAAGTCCCACAGTCCTCTCAATGCTAATGATATCTGTTTGTGGATTCATTCTCACCCCCATGGAGTAGAGAATATCTTCTGCATTACTAATATCCATATCTACATCTACCGCTATGGCAATTTTGGTAAAGATCAGCATGGGGGAGTAAAGTGCTGTCATCAACACATCTCTCACCTGTTCCTCAACCTGTGGTACCATTTTAATAATCACGATAAATAATCCACCCCACGGTGGAATATACACATCCCGCACATCGATTCCCCTTCTTTTTAGCTGATCATATAAACGTGCCTCTGCTGGTAAACAAAAGATTCTTTGGTGATCGGTAAATGGGGTAGCGTTAAGGTGTCGAAAAATCGCATCTTCCCTCATGGTAATGGCTTTTATATCCAGGGCTGGTTTTTTCGCAACTCCCGAGGTGTAGATGCCATGAAATTCACAAAACGGCCCCTCATCTTCCATAAGACCAGGTGCAAGTTCTCCCTCCAGGACGATTTCGGCATGTGCGGGAACCGTAATATCAGACATTTCGCATTTCACCAACTCGATTGTTTCATTAAGAAGGGAACCTGCGAGTTCATGCTCGCTATAGGTATCATGAGGACCAAAGTAGTTAGTGGCAATTTCAAAACAAGGGTGGTGCCCGATAGCCACTGCCATAGGGGCCGGTTTCCCCTTTTCGTAGTATTTTTGGATGATGCGCTTACTGTGGGGAGAGAAGATGTGAACCGCTGCACGGCGGGGTCCTTTGATATGAATACGGTGCATCGAGACATTCTGGATACCGGTATCAGGGTCTCTCACCACACACATGCCCGAGCCGATATAGAGTCCACCGTCACCTGGAGTGTGGAGGCAAAAGGGAATCTGATTTAAATCAGCGTCATTGTCTTTAAATCGTTTATCCTTGACCGGTCCGGTTTTTACCAACTCAGTTTTACCGGGTCCCTTCCCCAGCCTTTTGGCTAATTCGGGAATGATCTGCTCAGACGACGTCTTGAGCGCAATGGCTTGAGTTTCACGGGTTTTTACCAATAGGTCACAGATTTTCCATCCAGGGTAGCCTTTTATGTTCTCAAAGAGCAAAGGACGATCACTTTGAGAAACCAGATCCCCTAGCTGGGTTTTTGGATCCACTTCTTTTTTAATGATTAGTGTTTTGCTCTGAATTTCCTTTAGATAGGTTCTCAGTGAATTCACCATTGGTTCCTCCAATTATGAGACAAATGATATCATAGCAAACCAGTCATGGCAAAGAGTGATATCCTTCATTCTCTATGGACCTTTCCATAGCCCCTGATGCTGGAGTCGCAAAAGATGACTCCAGCACTCTCTGAAATGACTCAGATCACCTTATGAGGTTTCAGGCACACCCGTACACTAAAAGCCTATATCCCATGGTGATGCGCTATCAACCTGTCAATGCTCTTTGTAACAACTGTTGACTATAGTGGAAAGATCTCTGTTACCAGCAGGTAAGACCCATATCTGCGGCTACTGCATTTCCACTCATGCAGCCGCCTTCATCAGAAATCAGGAATAGCATCGGTCCCACCAGATCCTCTGGCATCAAACGCCGTTTAATATTTTGGCCGTTGATTACCTGTTCCTCTGCACCAGGGATGTTTCCCAGGATACCAATGGTAGCTTCATCCCAGGTTCCACCTGGCATCAGACAATTGACTCGGATATTATTTTCTACACAGGCAGGATCGGCAGCCAAACAACGGGTAAAACCAATCATTGCTGCTTTACCGGTGATGTAGGGAATCAAGGGGAGTTTTGGAAAAAGCCAGATAGTTGAGCCAATATTGAGGACGACCCCCTTTTTCTGTTTCATCATCTCAGGGATGATGGCGCGGCACATATAGAAATTACCATTAATGTTGGTGTCAATTACCCGTCTCCATACATCTGGATCAAGGGCCAAAAAGGGGACGAGCCTTAAATCACCAAACACGGCTGCATTGTTGATAAGGATATCAATCTTACCATATTTCCCTACCGTTTTAGCTGCCAGGTTTTTGGTGTCTTCTTCCTTAGTAATATCAACCTTTAACGAAATGAAATCTGCTTTTTTATCCTGCAGGTCTTTAATCGTCTTGTCACATGGGGTTTTGTGATAGGTAATGGCAAGCTTTGCCCCTTCATTTGCTAAGGTATTGGCAAAACACCTTCCGATGCCGGTTGCTGCTCCTGTTAACACAACTACTTTACCTTTTACTCTGTCTCCCATTTCTTTCTCCTCCCTCTTTTGTGATGAGTTTCATCTGGGTTAGTACTTGTTCTTGTGTGGCATTGCCTCTTTCTTTAAGACTCATAAAGTGTTTTTACTGGATAGAAAGATGCTAGCGGTTAGGGAAACCTGCGGCAGCCGCTTCCTTCAAAATCTCTGCCGGGGTTTCCTGCTGCATCCTTCCCAATCCTGCAAGTACCTGTGGCTTTTCCTTTTGAATTTCGGGGACCGCTGCTCCCAGTGGTTCACCAAGATCAGCAAAAAGGGTGTAGGGGTGGATGCTCGCTTTAAGGGTAACCTTAATTTTGCTGAAGAGATATCCGATCTCCTCATTGTTCAATACCGCCCCCAGCATATAATTTCCCATGATTTGATCATGTTTGTACTTAGGGTTATTATAGAACGCTTTATCCCACCACTCTAAATAACTCTTTACTCCTGCTTCAGTGGGATTTTTAGTTTTAAGCGCGTGCACCACCGCCCTTGCTGCCAATCCGCCGGAGAGAAGGGCACCGAAATTTTCCGATTCCTGACAGAAGATGACATCGCCCACCAGCAGTACATTATCCTTATAGGGCTTTTCTATGGTTGACCACATGTTGTTGCAGGAAGAGTTCGCCAGCTCTATCGTAGCCCCCTTAAACCATGAACTCAACTTTGTTTCTTGAGTAAGATACTTGAAGAATGTAAAAAGGTTAACCCTGCAGTCCAAACAGATAAACACCATGGCGTGCTCTTTCTCATAGGGACGGGGCACAAGAGCAGTAATCACGGGTGTGTTCTCATATTGCGCCACGATATAGTAGACAGTATCGAAGTCCGGTACATTCAGGTTTCTCGCATAGTAGCCCAATACATTCATGCTGGAGTAGTAGCCGCGGTTTTTGTTAAAGCCCAGCACCTGAGCAATTCTGGAATTGGCACCATCTGCTCCAATGGCAAAGGTGGCATTGATATCTTTTCCCAGATTGGTAGTAACTTTAACGGCTCCATCTGTTTTGGAAACACCCGTCGCTACCGTTCCGGTGAACACGTCAACCCCCGCAGCCTGAACCTGCTTCAAGAGGGAGGCAAAGAGCTGGTTTTTATCAAGCCCCAAGGAGATTCTTCCTCTCTCACCCCGCTTCCTCTGTTCAGCTGCGTTACCGAATTTGATTGCATCCCCGTTTACTGAGCAGAGGTGGAAGGCATAGATATTTTTATACGGTCCCTCATACTTGAAAGAGAGATCATTCTTGACAAACTTGAAGGTGCCACTCTTCGCATCAAAGGTAATCATCTCTTCCAGAAACTCTTCACCTTCCCCCATGGGAAGAATCATCTGACTCTCGGCGCGTCTTAATTTAGTAATATCCTGTCTCATCTCAATGAGTGCAGTTTTAAGCCCGCTCTCACCAGCGGTCTTAGCCGCCATAAGGCCTGCATATCCTGCACCTACAATTAGCAGATCATAGTGCGTTGCCATGGTATAACCTCCTTAGCAGTCATAAGTAGCTTTGTATCTATAAAGATATGCACTTTACGGGACATGCCCTGATACACACTTTACAGTCATTGCATGTGTTATCAACCTTCGCCTTATCGTTTTTCGCGAGTGCCAGAGCGCACACCGGGCAGAGATTGACGCACCCTCCGCATCCCGTGCACAATTGTGTATCGATTCTGATCATATCACACCTCCTTCCTGCAGTGCATTACCAAGTACCGGTAGCACCTGAGTTTGGTTATCTCCACCTACTCCAACGGTAGGAGCGGTGTACATCCCCGGGTAGTTGGTTCAAGAATTTCAGTCATTGGTCGTGACATTTTCGCTAATTTGGTTAAAAGGGAAGGCCTCTCTTTTTGAATCGTAGGAATGAGACCTTGCACCACTTGACCAATATAACCAATTGCCGCATAGGGATTCCAGCAGGGAGGCAAGGGATTTTTTATTAAGCTGAAGAGGTAATTTAGGTCTTCTTCACTGTCGATGATGAAGGGGATAGCAAAATTCATGAGGTAGTCCTCATGACGGCAGCCTTCAATGTAAGTGGTTTTCCACCAGGTGAGGTAATCGACAATCCCCTGGGTAACCAGTCCTACGCGCTCCTCTTTTAACGCCGTGGCTATTGCATTACCTGCCTTCCAGCCGCTGATCATCGCACCAGAGTTTTCTAATTCCTGGGTAGAACCGGTGTCGCCTGCGAGCAATACCCGGTTCTTGTAGGGTTCAATAACGGGAGTAAAGATGTATTGAGCAGAGGAGAGTTGCTGTAAACGTTCTGCCTTTTTAAACCAGGAGCTAAAGAAAGGGTTTTCCCTCATGAAGTATCTCTCAACATCATCGAGGTTAACTCTGGGATCTAAGGTGAGAAATACTACCGTTAAGTCATCCCCATAGGGGCGCGGGAAAATAAAAAGGTACCCTGGGGCCACGGTTGTATAACAGATGCTTGAAATCAGAATATCGGAGTGGGGAGGTTTCACCCCCCTCATGTACCAGGCTTTTGAGAAAAGGTAACAGTAAAAGGTCCGGTCCTTATTAAATCCCATACGTTGTGCAATTCTTGAGTTAGTACCATCAGCGGCAATCAGATAGAGACCTTCAAAGCTTTTTCCACTTCCCCTCACCTGCACCGATGCAGCGGAGGGTGTAATTTCATGTATATTAATTCCGGCAAAGACTTCTACCCCAGCGTCTTTGATTTCCTCCAGGAGACAGCGGAAGAGTATTTCTTTATCATAGGAGAGGGCAACCATGCCGTATGCTCCCTTTTTTCTGGTCTCTTGGGGTATGCCGAACGGCAGAAGATTTCCATTAGGTGAGAAAATGTGCCAGGCATGGCAGTGCTTCACCGGGCCATCGTAGCTAAAGGAAAAACCTGCTTTGGAGAATCCTATTCTTTTCCCTTGAGGATTGTAGAACGTCAGATCGCCAAAATAGTGATCGTTCATTGATACCAGCGTCTGCCCGCAGGTCCGCTCAAGCCGGGTGATATCTGTTTTTCGCTCAAGGAGGGCAACCGAGAGCCCCGCACGACCTGCAGCTTTTGCGGCGAGCAAGCCAGAGGGCCCTGCACCCACTACAATCAGGTCATAGGTTTTCATCTCATGCTCCTCAGGAAACTCTCTCCATAATAAAATATTTAAGGCAATCGAGATGGATCAATAGGCGCTAATCCATTCATCTGTCTCAGGTGATTAAGTGCTTCAACCAGTGGGGGAGGTATCCTTTGCAGTTCCTCTTTAGTAAATACCTGCCTGCCCGGTGAGCAGACTCCGTTGGGATCAAACACCTTCCGTATCTTACGCATGAAGAGGTGCACATTGGGACCCATCTCAGGGAAAAAAGAGGTGAGCGGTTCAAAACTTGCTCCAAAGCCAGTCACCCCAGGGCCGATTCTCTTGCCAATGGTTCTTCCTACGCTGAACATGATGAGTTGCTGTGCCTTCTGGAGAGAAGATGGATCGAGGGGATTGGGATACACATCGGCTTCAGTGAAAAAGTTTCTTCCGCAGGGGTCGGTAGCATAGAGAAAGGGGGTAGTATCGACTCCACCACGGTCGGTGATATAGGTTTCCCCAATGGTGCCAATAGCCTCTCGCCAAATATCTTGAGTATCTTTTCCAATCACAGGAATGCCACAGCAGAACCAGGTGTCAAGGTAAGAGTAGCGGCTCATACGGTAGCCGCACACATTCCGGATACAATCGAGGTTCCAGTTAGAGAGTGCCTCCAGTACTTCTGGCTTGTACTGGGGAGAGAGCACGGTTCCTCCTGTTTCTTTGACAATCTTTTTTATGATTTTATCGGCATAGTCAAGTTGCCGGGGTGAAGTGTTTCCCGCACAGATAACGTAAAAATTGTAGGAGGGGAAAAAGTTTTCTTTGAAACGTTTTATGCTTTGCTCCAAGGTGGTGGAACAGTAGTAACAGTTGTAGACCCCTGCAGCATTGAGACCAATGCCAATTCCGGAGTGGGCAACCTGGCGCAGTGCCTTTATCTCGCTATCAATATCTCTATACTCAACCCAATAAAGCCGGAAATTCTCAGGTGGTGGGACATGGTCGTACTTCTCTTCACGGTAGGTTTTAATAGAGGGGCGCCCCGCGGGAGGCTCGGGCAGTTCCCTGTCACCTGCCCAGGGGTGGAGTTTTACCGTGAGTTCGGTAATAATGCCAAGTGTACCACTGCTCCCCCTGAAGAGACCGTAGAGATCAGGCCCAGGTGCGTACTCCCAGAAATCGCTGATACCATCGACAGTGCATGAACCGGTTTTAAGGATTTCAGCATTGGGGAGCACCAGGGTGAAACTTATCACGTTTTTTCCCATAGTGCCATATTTCATACTGGTTTGAAAGAGCCCTGCCAGAATTGCCTGAGAGGAGATTTTACAGAGTGTGGTAGCGAGCGGTGTTCCACCATTCCAGAGCCCTACCTTCATGGCTTCAGCTTGGAGCTGGGCATAGTCTACGTAGGGTTGGACACGTGCCGTCATAGTTTTGCTATTGATTTCCAAGATCTGGTTCATCCTGCTGAAATGGATTACGATGGTGGGCTGGGGAGTGGTGGGACAGCTGGCGATGCCCAACTGTCCATTGGTAAAGGGAACGAAAGGAACTTTGTAGGTATTAGCAACACGGACGATAGCTTGTATCTCTTCTGTAGTTGAGGGAAGAATAACACAGGCAGGAATGGTGGAGGGATCTTTGGCATGCTTTTTTAGATAGCTGGCGATATCTACTGAGAACTTGCTGTAGGTTTCAAGGATAGCTCTGTCTTGGGTGATGTGTTCCTTGCCCACAATTTCTTCTAGAGCGCGATAGACTTCAGAAGGAAGATATCGAGGTTCAACTTTTATGGGAGCATTCATTTCTCTTTCCTTAAAAAGAGAGTGTACCAGGGTTCATAATGCCTTTAGGATCAAATTCCTGCTTGAGCTGCTTAAGTTTCTGGTGATAGGTATGAGCCTTTTTATAAATGAGTGTTGACCAGATACCATAGGGACGATCGAAGAGCGCACCTGTTGTTAACAGATCCTGGCTGGATTTATTCCAGAGCGCTTCCACCTGCGTTCTCTCTTCCAGATGGTTGAGATCGCAGTGAAGATCAAACTCAACGTGTACTCCTCTTCCTCGTTCGAGGATGAGGAAATAACCTCCTATATCCTCTCTCGGATACCCCCCCTCTTGTGACAGCCTGCCCACAACTTTTTCCACAGTGGGTAATTTATCCAGGGGTATTTTAAAAGACAGATCATGCACTGAACCTCTAAAACAAAATTTCTTAAGTATACCCCAGGGGTAGAGTGATTCATTCAAAAATAGTTGAGTAGCGTGAGGATGACCTGGAATAGACGGGTGAAGTTCAAGACTCATATCGGTGCAGAGTTGACGAAGTGTTTCTTCTTCATACGCTACCTTCTCTTCAGGAAAATTAATAAACCCGGTCAGCCCAATAGCAACCGTCCAGGGAGGGAGCGTATCTCTCAATTGGTAAAAGTGGGCTGAGGGTATTGCAGGGGTGGGGAAAAATTCGGGTGTGTGCCACTCCTCGGTTAAAAGGGCGGCCAGGTTGAATCTGTTGAGACCAAAACATTCCCAGCCGATTTCCTTCCTTTGTATCACACGAAGCGGTTCAATGGCGTCTTGAAGCTTATCAAAGAAGAGGAAAAAGAATTTCCTGACGGGTGAAAGATGTTGCACATTAATCACCAGCTTAGTGATAACACCCAGGGTACCCTGAGCGCCTGTCCAGAAGCGGAAGGGCATGTTCACCCCGGGACCATAAAATCCTCCCGGTCGACCTCCCAGATTCCAACACCCCGTCCTGAATAGGTCTCCCTCGGGTAAAACGATCTCCATGTCCATCAGCAGGTGATTGCCATATTCGAAACTTGCGGCCGCCATCAGTGGATCGCGTTCAAGGTAGCTTGAGAGGACAGATCGTTTGGGAGGTACACCCAGGGGTGCCATCAGCCGTAACCCTTTTGGCTGGAGGCACGCTTGCAGTTGCTCGTAGGTTACCCCAGGCTCTAGGATCACAAACCACTCATCCTCGTTAATTTCCCTGATGGTATTCATTCGAGTCAGGTTTAAAATAATACCACCCCGTTGAGGGATGGTAGCGCCGTGTAGGTTGAGGCCTGAGCTGTAAGGAACGAGTGGGGTACTGGTCTGATGCGCTACCTTGAGGATTGCTTGGATTTGTTCAACATCCTGAGGGAATACCACATACTCTGGGGGTGAGGGAGGGACAAAACTTTGATCCTGGGAGTAGGCGGTGAGTGATGCAGGATCATCGTTGACATACGCTGCACCTACAATTTTTTCAAGATCACCTTTTACACTCATGCTCTTATCAGGGATGTAATTAAAAAGAGGTGTTAGTATATAGCATCGATTAATACTGTTTGCAAGCTAAAAATTAGAAAGATGAAATATATACCTCGCTGCGCTCGGCTCAATCACTGCCTTATAATTCCTCATGAGAAATTATTACCTAGGAGGCTGTCGGAAAACGTCCATCTGCTGTGTTGCACTTATCCTTCGTCATTGCAGCGTACTGCACAAATACGCCTCATTCCTCAGGATTTCGTGCGCCTTGCATCTGAACATTTTTCAACAGCCTCCATACAAGTGGGTATTCCGACAGGCTCCTAGTGCCAAAGTTATCATACGCTGAATGAGAAGGTACATTCTCAGAGGGCATAATCTCTAGTTTGTTGATTTTAGTTTAAAAATCTCTTGAACAGGGAGTGAGACTCATATATAATGAATTGCTAGTGAAGCATTGAAGAGGTTGAATTTTAACAGGTGTATAAAGTATAAAAACCTTTTTCGTGAGAGCAATGCTAGAGTTTATCGTTAAAGGTGGCATATTCATGTATCCTATCATTCTATGCTCGGTGCTTTCACTTACCTTATTTTTTGAGAAGATGTGGTCGTTACGAAGGGGCAAGGTTATACCTGAATCATTATTAACTGAGGTGGAGTTATTGTTGAAAAAAGGGAAGATTCAGGAAGCATTGAAAGCATGTGACGGTAATGGTTCGTCAATCGCACGTATTTTCTATACGGGGATAGGACACTACGGTAAAAAAAGGGAGGTTATTAAGGAGAGAGTTGAGGAGATAGGGAGGAGAGAAGCTGTGCTCTTAGACAGGTACGTTGATGGGCTCGCGACCATCGCGAGCGTCAGTACACTGTTAGGCCTGCTCGGCACTATATCAGGAATGATTAAAATCTTCTCGGTCATTTCCTTACAGAGTGTAGTAAACCCTAGTGCTCTGGCGGGCGGAATTTCAGAGGCATTGTACACCACTGCGGCAGGGCTCACCGTTGCTATTCCTACGCTCATATTTTATCGATACCTTTCGAGCAAATCGAGTGCGCTCATCATTGCAATGGAAGAGTGTGCTGCACAGATGGTTGAGTTGATAAAAGAAAAAGAGTGAGTGAGAAAGGTGTGACATTCTCTCATGCGATTTAGAGAAAAAACCCGCTCCGAGGCTCATCTGGATATTACCCCCATTGTTGATACGGTATTCAATCTCCTTATATTTTTTGCCCTCTCCTTGAACTTTATTGTGACACCAGGGATTGAGGTTAACTTACCCGAGTCAAACACCGAGGAGATTGTGAGGGAACAGGATGAGGTCATTGTGATGATGAGACGCACGAGCGAGGTGTTGGTAAACGGAACTTCTATTCATCCTGATCAACTGCTTTCTACGCTCACTCTGTGTGCACAAAAAAACAAAGACTCGCTCGTGATTATCCAGGCAGATAGAGAGGTGGCTCATGGTAATGTGGTAAAGGTGATGGATATCTCCAAGAGGGCAGGATTTAGGCGATTGGCAATTGCAACCTCAGCAGCCAAGAAAACAGTTTCGGAAGGGGAGGGGTAATGAACATGGTGAATAAGAAGATTCGTATGCTCTGCCTGGTGGGAGGGATTCTGATAACTGTCGTGTTGTTGTGCTCCTTCTTCGGTGAGAGGGGATTAGTAAATGTCATGTCATTGAAGGAAGAGTTAAAAGAAATAGAGTGTAGTAACCAGAAGGTGCGTGAAGAAAACGATGCACTGGAAAAGTGCATGTATCTTTTAAAAAATGACAAAGGGTATATAGAGAGAATTGCACGGGAGGAACTCGGATTAGTCAAGAGCGATGAGATGATCTACCTTTTTGAAAATAATTGAGCGCATGATATGTATTCTCCACATTATCACTATACCACCTCTCTTTTCCTCATGGATACAACATTCACCACCCATTCATTTTTCTCACAAAAGACCTTCTCTTGAAAATAGTGGTGAAAAATAGAGTAACCATTAACGAGCGCCTCTAAAATCACTATCTATTTAATTAATTACAAATCATTCATAAATACATATAGTTACATTAGTTTAGTATATATTAAATATAGTAAATTAAATTAATTTATTATAATTGTTTGACATATGTGTTAAAAAATATAAAATTTTACTTAAGATATTTTTAATTATACCGATATAAAAAACATCGCGCACATTATTTTCAGAACACAACCACTAGTTCACGCGTGAATTGCTATGGTTAAAAACGGGGTAAGGAAATTCAGAGAGAATCTCTTGTTGAGTAAATCTGAGTTGGCACGCAAGGCAGGACTCTCACCCCTCACCATTGATCGTATAGAAAAGGGAAGATACTGTAGACCTGAGACAAAAAGGAAAGTCCTGATGGCCCTGGGATTAAAATTGTCTGATAAGGACAAGGTGTTTGACGGATGAGATGCAACCTGCTATTTGAGGTAAGGACGGTACGTCTTAAGAGGTGACTATGTTATTTGAGAATGCGCTGGTTATGAAACCTAAAGGGGTAATTGGACTTGATGTAGGCACTAATTCTGTAAAGTTGATTGAGATAGAGGAGTCTAAAGGCGGATATCGCCTGAAAAACTTTGGCGCAGCACCATTGCCTAAGGATTCTATTGTGAATGGGTCTATCTTAAACCACGAAGGTGTGGTGAGCGTTATCCATCAACTCATTGCGAACCTTAAGATTAAAACTAAAAATACCGTGGTGTCTATTTCCGGACACCCGGTTATCATAAAAAAGATTACCATGCCAGTTACTACTGATGAGGAGCTCGAGGATTCCATTAAATTTGAAGCCGAACAATACATTCCTTTCGACCTTGAAGAAGTCAATATTGACTTTCAGATTCTCAGCGTGCAGGAGGAGAAGGCCGACCAGATGAATGTATTATTGGTTGCTGCTAAAAAAGCGATGATTAATGAGTACACGAAAGTACTCACCGATGCGGGGCTACGACCGATCATCCTTGATATCGATGTATTTGCCTTGGAAAATGCTTTTGAAATTAATTACCCCATTGAAGAGAAAAAGAGCTTTGCCTTAGTTGATATAGGTGCCAGTATCACCAATATAAATATTATTAAAGAGGGAACCTCCGCATTCACTCGTGATGTGTTTCTGGGTGGCAATCAGATTACCGAAGAGCTTCAAAAGAAATTCGCCATCAGTTTCGAAGAGGCAGAGACCTTTAAAATAGAAAGGGGACTTGAAGGCATAGAGTATGCAGAAGGTGAAGAAACGGTTAAACAGGGGTGTAGTATTATTGCCTCTGAGATTCAGAAGACCTTGGATTTCTATAGTTCTACCGCCTATGAGAGTGTCGATAAGATTTATCTCACGGGGGGATGTGCCAAAACCCCAGAAATCAGAGTTTTTATTGAGGAGAAGACACACACTCCTACAGAAGTGATTGATTGTTTTAAAAACATAAGGTATGACGAGGGCTCATTTGATCAAGAGTATATCAAGGATATTACCCCCCTTGCTTCAGTGGGGGTGGGATTAGCGCTGAGGAGACTGGGAGACTAATGATTAAAATTAATTTACTTCCCTACCGGGACATACTGCGAAAACAGACTATTATCACCCATGCGGTAGTGGCAGTCCTTGTGGTGGCGATGGTGGTAGTGACTACCACCGCGGTCGATTTATTTATGCGTTCTAAAATAAAACATATTAGAACAAATATTGCACGGGTTGAGAAAGAAATATCAAGCAATAAGGTGAGCCTGGAAGAGATAGACAAATTAAAAAAGGAAAAAGAGGTGTATGCGAGGCAATTTCAAATTATTGAGAATCTTAGAAAGGATAAAGGAGGACCGGTACGGATTTTAGATGAGCTTACTAAGATCATTCCCGACAAGATGTGGATTCTTACCTTAAAGCAGACGGCAAATAGTGTGGAGCTGGTAGGGGTCGCGGTGGAGAATAAGTTAATATCTAAGTTTATGACTGAGCTTGAAGAGTCACCCTACTTCAAAAAGGTCGATTTGATTTCCTCTGAAATGAAAACAGAGAGTGCGGGAAAATCAAAAGAAAAATTGAATAAATTTACTCTCATCTGTTTAATTGAATCACCCCCACAAGGGTAGGGAATTATGGATAAGTATATTGATCTCATACTCAAATTGCCTAAACTTCATAGGTGGCTTATTCTGGGGGCGGTGGCACTATTGCTTATTGTGGTATATTGGGTTCTCTTATTTAGGGGACATGCTCACACCATTACTCAACAGAATGCTATGCTCACCACCACCCAGCACGAACTTGACGAACAGCGGGTGGTGCTTGCCGATCTTCCCAGGTTTAGGAAAGAAACTGAGGAGATGAAAAATAAACGCCAAGAAGCATTAAAGCAGCTTCCCAACAAAAATGAACTCGATAAACTTTTTGGGGATATTTCTTTGAACGCGGTTGAATCGGGTCTTGATATTGTGCTCTTTAAGCCCCAGCCTGAAATCGGTAAAAACTTTTACGCTGAGATACCCGTTGATATCAAACTTTTGGGAACCTATCATGATATGGCGTTGTTT
Organism: uncultured Thermodesulfobacteriota bacterium; assembly: GCA_964473235.1. Taxonomy (GTDB): domain Bacteria; phylum Desulfobacterota; class WTBG01; order WTBG01; family WTBG01; genus CAYYOQ01. Next base: position 24,017 of record CAYYOQ010000001.1, read on the forward strand.
TTTGATAAAATTGCCAATCTCTCACGGATTGTAAATATCTCAGACTTAATCATTGATAAGGCGAAAGAGGTAAGTGGGAGGAATGTACTTGACATTACCTGTAAAGCAACAACCTACAAGTTTATTGAAGAGAAGTCAGGTGAACAGGCTAAAACTAAATCAGCAAAAAAGAAGTAGGAATTTTTTACTCATAGTTTTTACAGTGGGTATGATGGTTACTCTCTTTGGGTGCGGTGAGAAAACTGCCCCCCGGGAGAAAACGAGCGAAACCGCTGCCAGCAAGGAAGTTAAAAAGCCAGTTGATTCAGAGGCAAAGGGTAAAAAAGAAGCTTCTTCACAGGAGCTGGCCTACCATTATGATCCCATGGGTAAGAAGGATCCCTTTAAGCCCTTTGTTAAGGAAGAGAAGCTACCAGAGGGGGAAATGGTACGGGGACCCCTTACCCCACTGCAAAAATATTCTCTCAATGAGCTTAAACTGGTTGCAGTGGTGGTAGGACTAGATAATCCTAAGGCGATGGTAGAAGACTCCAAAGGTGATGGGTACATCATCGGCAAGGGAACCCTCATTGGTAATAAATATGGTGAGGTTATCGATATTAGGGAAAACGAGGTAGTCATTGTGGAAAAGGATATTGATCCCCGTTCCGGGGAAGCTGTGGAAAGAACCGTTTCCCTTGTGCTCGAAAAATCAGAGGAGGAGGAACTATGAGAGTTTCTATTCCCTACCAAGGGTTGAGTAACGCTTTAAAAATAGTTGCGCTGGGCATGCTCTTATTTGGTTGGCTATCTGCTCTTGACTACCACTGGTGCGGTTATCGCGGCGCGCTTCAGGGAAGCGTGGTTATGGCAAAAGAGGCGATAAGTGCCGCAAAGGATTCACTTATAAAAAGTATAGAGGTGAGCGAGCAGGAAACAGAGGGCCTCATCACCATCAAGACCTCTCAGTCGCCTACCTATACAGTGGTTAAATTGAAAGATCCCCTGCGGATTGTGGTTGATATCCCAGATTTTGTTACGGAGAAGACGATAGCACCGCTCGTAGTCAAAAGTACTACCATAACTGAGATTACCAATCAGCAGATAGAGAAAGGTGAAAGGAAATTCTGCCGCATTGAAATAGGACTTACTCAGGATGTAGAATATGAGGTAACCACTGTTCTTAATGATCTGGTGATTAGAGTAGCACGACCTACGCTGACGCAGCTAAAGGAAGCCAAGGAAGTAGCAGTGAAAAAGGCACCAAAGAAGATTATTGATGTAACAATGGGTAACAATTTGAATGAAGTGACAATACTTTCAGACAGTGAGCTCGGTGCCTATACCGCCTTTGTCATGGAGAATCCCTATCGCGTGGTAGTGGATATACCGGGCGTAGAGTACCTGGTGTCAAAAGATATCTCATCCTTTCGTTCTGCCCTTATGGAAAAGGTGAAGGTAGGTCTCCATGCGGAAAAGGTTCGTTTTGTCTTTTACTTTAAGAATGGATTGCCAACCTATCAGGTTGAAAAAGATGGCAATAAACTTCAGGTGAAGTGGGAAGCGCCGGTAACTGCTCAGCAGGGCGATGAGAAGGTCACGAAAGCAAAAAAGGTGGAGGAGACAAAGGAAGATGAGAAGGTTGTTGCTGAGGTAGCTCCCGTGAAAGAGGAGAAGGTCAAAGAGGAGAAGGTGAAAGAGACAGTTAAGGAAGTAGAAGTGGTACCTGGTGAGCTTCAGGAATCCACCATTTATGCTGAGGGAGAAAAGACAGGAGAAGCAGGGAAGGTGTATACGGGACAGAAGATTTCCCTGGATTTTAAGGATGCTGATATCAGGAATATACTAAGGCTCATTGCCGATATCAGCGGTCTCAATATTATTGTAAGTGAAAATGTAAAAGGTAAGGTAACTATAAAATTGGAAAATATTCCCTGGGACCAGGTGCTGGATATCATTTTAGAGACAAACAATCTGGGGAAGGTATGGATGGGAGATGTAGTGAGGATTGAAACGCAAGCAGAGATCAAGCGTATCAGTGACGAGAAGTATAACGCTCAGAAGTCTCGAGAGAAGGTGGCGGATTTAAAAACCGAGGTTGTAGATATTATCTATCGGGACGCCAAGGATGTTTCTGAACTTTTAACCAAAGAAAAGGAGTTGACCAGTGACCGGGGGGCAATCTCAGTTGATCCAAATCTCAATCGTATAATTGTTACTGATACCCCCGAGAAGATTGATAAGATTAAGGAGAAAATTGCTCGCTATGATGATACCACCGTACGTCAGGTATATATTGAGGCACGGGTAGTGCAATCGATTCCAACCTTCACCAAAGAGATGGGTATCCAGTGGGGTGGACCATATGCTACAACTGGTAATAGTGGAAAGACAGTGTATGGGGTTGGTGGTGCGGGAGGAGTTACCTTTGAGAAGGAGGAGGTAACTGATCCCATAACTGGGTTGACTACCGAGGTGCTCAAGAAGGTGATAAGTAATGGTAACATGATTGATTTACCTGCACCTGCAGGGCCTGCTACGGGAGGGGCTATTGGTTTTGGTATCTTGAGGAAAAACCTGGAACTCACCGCTACCCTCTCCGCAATGGAGAAAGATGAGAAGCTTAAGATTATATCAAACCCACGGGTATTAAGTATTGATAAGAATGAAGCAATTATTAAACAGGGAGTTGCACTCCCCTATCTCAAACTGAGTGAAGAGGGTGTGACCTCGACAGAGTTTAAAGATGCGGTCTTAGAATTGAAGGTAACACCTACCATCTTGTCACCTAAGATTGTTAAGATAGAAATAAAAGTAAAGAAAGACCAAAAGTCTGCTCAAACCGGTGCCGGAGGAGAACCTGGAATAGATGTGAGAGAAGCACAAACAGTATTAATGGTTGAGAGCGGGAGAACGGTAGTAATAGGAGGGATCTACGAAGAGACGGTTACTACCATTAGGTCAGGCGTTCCCTTTTTCTCTGGTATTCCCGGAGTGGGAAGGTTATTCAGAAATGATTATAATAAGAAAGAACTCACTGAACTCTTAATCTTTTTAACCACTACCATTGTTCCAAAGGAGATCATTGGAGTAGGTATGTAGAAGACTTCTTAATTGACAGGAGGGCAGGATATGAGAGGAACTACAAGAATAATAAAAGTTCTAGTACCATTTATTTTTCTACTGGGGTGCGGTGGGGTCAGGGAAACGGTACCCCCTTCCAGCACTCCCAACGTGAATTTTGTCGCTGCAGATAATGCAGTGGAGCTTAAGGGGATAACAAAGGTTGCGGTGTTCCCTTTTGCAGATTACTCCCACCAGCAGGACTTCCTGCATAGGGAGATTTGGGGTGGGAATATCAGGATAGTTGAAGAGGTAACCGATCACATTGTTGCCCATGGGATTTCGGTGACCGTACAAGAGGATGTGAATACGCTCCTCATGGATCACAATATTATCAAGCCTGTTGCCAACCAGTACCTTATCTATGATTCAGAGGGAAAAGAAGATAAGGCTAAGTTCAGAACCAAGGTAATGGGAACTCCTGAGTATGATCTGGTAAATGTGGAACACTCTGAAGATATGAAAAAGGAGATCATCAGTGTTATACGGGATGAGATCGCACTGGAGAAGGCTGAGAAACCACCCATTCAAACCCCCATATTGCAAGGGGCGACGGTAGGATTAGACCGAGAGATGGTAAGGGAACTTGGTGAGCAATTGGGCGTCGATCTTATTGTCAGGGGCAGAATTATTGAGTACGGGTACAAAACTATTGATACCTATAATCCTCTTAAGAGGGGGTTTTTGCCGGTGCTCATTGAGCCAGTGAAGGATGCGCTCTTTGGAATGGCGGAGGCAAAAAAGTATGAAAATGATCTTGATACTATAGATGATCCACAGTGGGGTTCGGGTTTTAGAGTTCTCAATTGTGATGAAACAGATTGTTCACGGTTGGGTGAAGGAGCAGGGTTCCTGTTTGGTCAAAAAACGGAAGACGATGTTGAAGGCACCTGGGATGTATTGATGGAGCACAGTTTTGGTACCATCGCAAAACTCCATCCTCGCAAGAAGAGTATGAGCACCATTGTTCAGATTCGCATGTATGCGCAGGATGTGAAGACCGGGGATGTGGTGTGGTCAAATCGGGCGGAAACGGAGTACGTTCCTTCCTCGGGAGTTTCCTTCAACCAGAAACATCCCAAAACGATGTTTGATACGAACATCAAAAAGTGTGTGAAGCTTCTCATGGATGATCTCTTTAGCTCTGTTTCTCCTGCAAGCGCTCAGGCAGAAGGGGTGAGAGCGCCCTCAGAGGATGCAAAACTTTTAAGAGAATTGAGGGATAAGATTGCGTCACTTGAGAATAGTAATAAGATTCTACTCGATCAGGTTGAAGGTAAAACGATGATTACCTTGCCCGAATCTGTGTTATTCGCCTCAGGGAGTGCTACCCTTGCGGAAGCGGGCAAGAAGCCTTTAAGAACCATTAGTGAAGTGTTGGAGAGATACCCTGGTCGCTCAATTTGTGTGGAGGGGCATACCGACACTGTTTCCATTGGTCCAAGGATTATTCACAAGTTTCCCACCAACTGGGAGCTTTCTACTGACCGGGCCATTGAAGTAATGAATTATATGGTGAAGAATTTTAAATTTGAGCAGAATAGAATGTCGGTAAAGGGATACGGCCCTTATAAGCCTGTTGCGCCTAATGATACAAATGAGGGGAGAGCTATGAATCGGCGTGTGGTTATTGTCGTGGAGACCATGGGATAGAGTGAAAGGAACTAACCTTCAACTTTAAATATTTGTGGTAGTTAAAGAGCAGGCCCTTCTGCGTAGTGGTAGAGGGGCTTTTTATTTTATTTCACACTTTCATAGATTATTTTTTTATTTGAATATTGAGGTAAATGGTTTATGATGAAGAACAGCATTTACTATCGAGGGCGTTTAATAGTTTACAAAACTATGTATGGTAATTGCGAGCGAAGCAACCCATTTTTTAGCCGTTCTTGAGTGTGCGTCATCACTAAGGCTCCGCGCAATGATAGATTACCTGGGTGGTGATCTCAATAGTAGAGAGGTTAATTTCGCTTGGAGGAGGGTGTGCGGTGAAAAAGATTTTAGTAATCCATGGGCCTAACCTTAATCTTCTCGGAAAGAGAGAGAAGGATCTTTATGGAGAGGTTACGCTAGAAGAGATTAATAAAGAACTTAAAGCGCTCGGCAAGATCCTTAAGGTGTTGGTGGATATATTCCAATCTAATTCCGAGGGGGAGTTGGTAACCAAGATACAGAAATCGATAGGGAAATATGGAGCGTTAGTGATTAATCCCGGTGCCTATACCCACACTAGCATTGCATTGAGAGATGCAATCCTCGCAGTAGAGGTTCCCACGGTTGAAGTTCATTTATCAAATATTTACCAGAGAGAAGAGTTTCGCAAAAAATCGATGCTCGCCGATGTGGTGGTAGGGCAGATTACCGGATTTAAGGTTGATAGTTATCTGTTGGGATTGAGAGCAGCTGCAAAGCTTGTAAGATAATTTCTGCCAGCTTGCAGGCTCTTTTAAGTTTTTTTCTCCTTCTGCCTAAACGAGAGCCTTACAGGCGTTCCCTCAAAACCAAAGGTATCTTGTATCTGGTTGATGAGATATCTTTGATAAGAAGTATCAACAGCAGAGGGGTAATTAGTGAATATTACCACGTGGGGAGGCGATTCAGCTATCTGGGTGGCATAGTAGAACTTGAGTGTCCTGTGTTTATAAAAGGGTGGGGGATGGTGCTGCACTGCCTGCTGTATCACTTTGTTGAGCTGGGGGGTAGGGATTCTCTTCCGGTGGTAGGAGTAGATGCGAGGGGCAATTTTTAGAATGTGGGATACGCTCTGCCCGGTCAGGGCTGATAGAAAGATAACGGGGGCAAAATCAAGAAATTTCAATTCGAGCCTTACCCTTTCCAGAGAGCGCTTGTGGGTGGAGGTATCTTTTTCTATGAGGTCCCACTTGTTGACCACGATGATGCATCCCTTCCCCTTTTCATAAATAAAGCGCCCAATCTTGGCATCTTGCTGGGTTACTCCTTCGGTAACATCAATGACCAGCAACGCAATATCACACCGGTCAAGACTCCGTAGTGCTTCTATGATACAGAATTTTTCAAAATTAATACTCACTCTGCTCTTGCGCCTGATACCCGCGGTGTCAATCAGGAGAAATTTTTGATGGAGAAAGGTGAACGTTGTATCGATTGCATCTCTGGTGGTTCCCGGTGATTCATCAGTCAGGAAGCGCTTACGGCCTATCATGGTGTTGATGAGGGATGATTTCCCTACATTGGGCCTCCCCACGATAGCAATTTTTATATACGACTCATCATCCGCTTTCCTATCGGCATCGGGAAAGTGAGAAGTTACCTCACTCATCAGTTCAAATATACCTATTTTATGTTTTGCTGAAATGGGGATGAGGGTGTCAACCCCCAGCTGGTGGAACTCAACCATCTGTTCTCTTTGCTGTGGGCCATCGATTTTATTGATGGTATGGAAGATAGGCTTCTTGGTGGGCTTAAGCATTCTGACTATTTCAGTGTCGGTAGGGGTAAGTCCTGTTCGCCCGTCCGCCAGAAAAATGATGCTATCAGCCTCCTCGATAGCAAGTTGGGTTTGCTCTCTTATCCTGGCAGTGAGGTCTCCGGGAGATGAGGGTTCAAAACCACCGGTATCAATCAGGATGAAATCTTTTCCTTCCCATTGTACTTCTGCGTAGTTTCTGTCACGGGTGAGTTCGGGAAGATCGTCGATAACCGCTTTGTTTTTCCCCACAATCCTGTTAAAGAGCGTGGATTTCCCTACATTGGTTCTGCCTATGATGGCAACCACTGGCTTCATGCTTATGCCTGCATTACGTTCTGTTACTTTTGGAGAAGTTTTTCTAATGCCACTTGGGCAGCATTCTGAGCCGCCTCCTTCTTGCTTTTGCCGATTCCCTTACCCCAGACCTTGCCGTTGATGGTGATGGTAATCTCGAATGATTTATCATGATCGGGGCCATATTCGCTCATCAGTGTGTAGTGAGGGGCTGTTTTAAAGACCGCTTGAGTATATTCTTGAAGGTGCGATTTGTAATCACTGTGGGATACCGTTCCCTGATGGAGTGCCGAGATGATGCCGTGGAAGTGCTTTGCAATTATCTTGACGGCCTTTTTATATCCCCCGTCCAAGAAAATGGCAGCGATGAGTGCTTCATAGGTATTTGCCAGGATGGAGCTTTTATGTCTTCCCTTAGTGGATTCCTCTCCCTTACCCAGAAGCAGGAAATCTCCCAGCTGCAGGTGACGGGCGAGTTGAGCGATACTCTTATCGTTGACAATGGCTGAGCGGAGCTTGGTTAAATCTCCCTCCGTGCTGGAGGGATAGGTATCCATTAAAAGATGACTGATGACGGTAGTAAGTACTGCGTCGCCTAAGAATTCGAAGCGTTCATTATCACGACATTTCTGGCCAGGATTTTCATTCACATAAGAGGTGTGGGTAAACGCCAGATTTAAAAGGGATACATCCTTGAAGGTGTAAGAGATATTTTTCTGCAACCGTTTTAACTTTAAGGCTCTTTCTCGGTTCATAAAATAAAATGCAAAATGATGGCAACGAGTAGCGAGTGCTCAGTGATAATTATTGAGAAGAAGCACGATAACAACAAGCATTTTCTTTGATATCAAATAAGTGCTTCACTGGATTTTACTATAATAGAAAATATTATGCCCTCAGTCAAATGGTTTCGGCAAGAGGTTTATGTACGTTGCGGTAATTGTGAATCGAAACACCAAGCCCTTTCATTCCCCAATCACTGAAATTTCCGAATTCTTCAATCAATTAATACCTACGTTATTTTGTTTCTCAATTCCACAACAATACAAAAATTCTTTACAATTCTTAAAAGATATCCTACATTGACCCTTTAATTATGTACCGTGAGAAAGAAAAGAGGAGTTGTAGATGAAACGATTTGATGTGGTAGTGGTGGGAGCTGGCCCGGGAGGGTGTATGACTGCCAAGGTGCTCTCAGAAAATGGCTTGAGGGTTGCACTGCTCGAGAGGAAAAAAGATATCACTACGATTACCAGGACCTGCGCCACCATGATTGCTATTGAGGATGAGCGGTATTTCAACGAGAGGATGTATCTCAATGAAAAAAACAATAAGATTGTGTTTCCCGAAACCGGATTTTCGGTGGACTACGATGGGCCGCACCGTTCATTCTATAACTGGAGTCTTTACTCACCTGACGGCAGGCAGTGTGTCCAGTTGGGAGACTACCAGGCTCGTAAAAATCAGGGGCAGCGCATTTCGGCAACCTACAGTAAGCCACGATTACTCAACCACCTGCTCACCGATGCGAGAAAAAATGGGTGTGAATTTTTCCCCGCAACCAATATCGTTGAGGTTAAACGTGGTTCAAGCAGTGTCAGGGTATATTCGGGCGAGGGGAGGGTGTTTGAGGGTACCTTTGTAGTGGCTGCTGATGGGGCAAATTCCAGAATCGCCCAGGTAACTGGTATTAACAAAAAACGGTTCTTTTATGGCACCATGACGGGAGTCGGGCTCTATATAAACAATTTCAAGATTCCTACCCCCGATGCCTTTAACTGGATGGTGTTTTATCACCACGAAACAAGATTCCCCATGGCTTTTACCATTCTTCCCTGTCCTTACCCGGATGCCGAGTTCTGGTTATGGGGTGGTTTTATATCATCGCCCCCTAGAGCCAATGTGGATCTCCTGAGAGACGTAAAGTATATTTTTACCCACAGCCCTAGCGCACCTTGGTTTGCGGAGGTAGAGATCGCGCGCTATAACTGTCATGTGTTGAACATGTGGTCCCCCGCACCCAGTCCTTTTCTAGACAATATTGTTTTTATAGGTGATGCAGTGTGGACACTTGAGGCAGAGTGTACCGGGGCCATGATGAGCGGGATGAAGGCAGCTCATGCGATTACTACCGCCTTTCGTGAAAACAAGCTCAACCGTGAGGGGGTAAGGAGCTACCTTACCTGGTGGGAGCGCACCTTCCCACAATCGGAAGACTACAGGGGCATTCTCTCGCTCTTTGGTATCTTCGAAATTCTTGAGGAGGAGGAGGTGAATTATTTATTTAGCTTGCTTGCTGAGAAGACACTTGAGCCGACCCTCAATCCCTACCGTGTGCAGCAGGTGATTAATGGGGTACTTCTTCAGAAATTTTCCCAGATTCAGAAGGAGAGACCCCAGTTTCTCGCCAAGCTTCAGCACGCTGCTACCCTGCCCATAGAGAAGATTTTAGCACCCTCTATCAGGCGTGCATTCCTCAATAAC
>CAYYOQ010000002.1:0-32650 GCA_964473235.1 uncultured Thermodesulfobacteriota bacterium
AAAAATTCTATCACATAAGAAAAGATTCCGTCAATCCCGGGAAGTATGATCAATTGACCTTTAATTCCCAATAAGGAACAAGCTGGTCAAATTGGAATAATCCTTTCATAGCTATATTCTCAGTAGCGATGCCCGATTCTTCCACTGCTGCTAAGGGGTTTAATCCACCCGATACAATCATACCTGCCCTTCCTTCAGATACGGGTATATCGAGGAGCGGACGACCCGGCTTACCGATCATGAGTATACCACCCAAGCCAATTTCATTTAATTTTTTTCTTATTTTTTCAACTTTTGTAATAGCTATAGAAGGAACTTCTCGAAAACTTGCTCCGATCTTACCATCGCCGGTTATAGTTGCGTGGCGAACACTCGTCATACCACCTTTGATAAAAATTTCGAGAGGATCGATTGAAGAACCATCATAATTAATTATTTCGGTAAAGCGAAAAGGGCGACCTTTTATTAATTCCAAAAGACCTCCAAATCTTGAGGTGGTATGAATACCTTCTTTCAATAGTATCCCGTTTATAGTAACACTACATACTGTCCCAATGGCCACTCTATCACCTTCAATTGATACATTTCCCATCTTCGTCCCCGGAAATCCTAACACTACAAATCTCCCCATTCCAAGACCTGCTCGAAGCACTAATTGAATTTGCTGAAGAGCCTTCGTAAGGTATTCCCTCTCTATGGCAGATATATTAAGGATGACATCCCCTCTTAATTTTTTCAAAGAAAAACTCATTAGATATGTCAAGGTATCAATTTTAGATGCGACAAACCCTACCTTTTCAATGACGAATGAGGATTTAAGTTCCTCTTCACCTTTTAAAGTTATCTTTCTTCCTCTTTTTCCAAGATTCTGGGTCAGACCATCCTGATCCATTTTCTGAAGATAATATCTAACAGTTCTTTGACTGAGATCAAATCCAAATTCCTCCAATCTCTTGGAAATTCTGGTACCACCTAAAGTCTTTTCTGCTTTATGTAAAATATTAAGAATAGATACCAAAATCTTTTTTTTAGAAAACTTATCCACAATTTTCCCTCCACAATTCTTGTTCCGTATAATATCAGAAATTTATTATATGTCAATTAAAATTCGGCAATATTGCCTTGTTTTTTCAAATTTGTTAAAAAATATTATATTGAAAATAAAAACACAACTATTTTATATATTGACAAATAATTATTTTAATGCTAATAATAGCCCGAATTGTTATATAGGAAAATACTTGCCGTTAATAAAATTAATTTATTACGAGGAGTAACATCATGAGTTTAAGTGTACCCAATGCCAGTCCCGCAACATTAACAAAAAATCGAGTGAAGGCTTCACCAATATCAGGAATCTGTGTTACCTGTTTAGATGGGTGTCCTGGTCTTTGCGAAGTTGGCCGTTCAGCCCTTAGGGGAAGGGAAAATCTCTATCCAGAACCATTTGGAGAAGTAATCGCTGGCTCTGAAAAAGATTACCCAAACGATTTTTCACATTTTAATATTCAGGGAACCTGCGTTGGAGCAGTGGGTATCGAAGCCAACTCTGACAAAGCTACCTTCCCAGCCGTTGATATTTCAACTCAGATTGGTGCCAAAGAAAAAATTAAACTCTGTTTCCCCGGGTTCACCGGTGCGGTAGGATCAACTGAAATCGGAAGAATTCACTGGGAATCAATAGCAATCGGCGCAGCCATATCAGGTATTATGGTAATAGCTGGTGAAAATATATGTGGTATGGATATGGCAGCAGAAATTAAAAAAGGCAAAATTGTCCGTTCTCCTGAGATGGAACGTCGGGTCAAGACATTTCAAAAATGGTATGAGGGATATGGTGGTATAGTAGTTCAAGCAAATGTGGAAGATACCCGCCTTGGGGTACCAGAATACGTGATTGAAAAGCTTGGCGTAGAAATCTTTGAGTTAAAATGGGGACAAGGTGCTAAAGACATTGGTGGTGAAGTAAAAATCCCTGATCTTAAAAAGGCGATTGAATTGAAAAAACGGGGCTACATCGTGCTTCCCGATCCAGAGGATCCAGTCATTCAGAAAGCCTTTGAGGATGAAGACTTTAAAGAGTTTGAGCGCCATTCCCGTTTAGGTATGGTAGAAGAAGAAAGTTTCTATAAGATGGTGGAATATTTACGAAAGCTCGGTGCCAAGTATGTCACTTTAAAAACAGGAGCCTATAGACCTGCCGATCTCGCCCGAGCAGTGAAATTCGCCTCGGAAGCTAAAATCGATTTATTGACTGTAGATGGTGCGGGCGGGGGAACTGGGATGAGTCCTTGGCGTATGATGAATGAATGGGGCATCCCCACTGTTCAGCTCGAATGTCTCCTTTACAATTACCTCAAGCGACTTGAGGCAAAAGGAAAATTCATCCCCGACTGTGCCATGGCAGGTGGTCTTTCCCTAGAAGACCACCTATTCAAAGCATTTGCCCTTGGGGCTCCCTATATTAAGGCGGTGTGTATGGGTCGTTCTCTCATGACTGCTGCCATGGTGGGCAATACCCAGGCTAATCTATTAAAAAAGAAGATGGAGAAAGATATTGAAAAAAATGGGACGGTCATGCACCACTTTGATGAGGAACTTAAAAAGAAAATTCCCATTGTTAAAAAAGGTGATTGGGTCAATATCGAGGATATCTTTATCACCACTCCTAAACTAAAAGAAAAATATGGTAAGGATTTTAAAAACATCCCCTACGGCGCTATCGGCCTCTATACCTACGTCGACCGCCTTACCCAAGGGCTACAACAACTCATGGCAGGTGCCCGTAAATTTGCGCTCAACTACATCGACCGCAACGATATATGTGCACTAACCCGAGAGACAGCTGAAATGTCTGGTATTACCTATGTAATGGAGAGCGATCGAGAAGCAGTTGACAAAATACTAGGATGATTGCTATACACACAACCCCGGTAGCATGGCATGAGACCATTTCAATTAGGTAGTCCCTTAAAAAAATTAACTACCACATGGTATTCAAAGAGTCAGCTTACTAATAACACAAAACGTATAGCGTAGTAAGAAGGAGGTATTGTCTATGTCAAAAGTTAATCCATTCGCAATGGCTCAGCAACAATTAGACATCGCCGCAGAAAAACTAGGTTTAGAACCAGCTATTCATGAATTCCTGCGGTGGCCCATGAAGGAAATAAAAGTAATCCTTCCCTTAAAAATGGATGATGGATCGACCAGAATATTTCATGGCTACCGGGTTCAGTATAATACCGCTCGCGGGCCTGCGAAGGGAGGGCTGCGCTGGCATCCAGATGAAACCTTAGATACGGTTCGTGCCCTGTCTGCCTGGATGACCTGGAAGACATCGGTAGTCGATCTCCCTTTGGGTGGAGGAAAAGGAGGGGTTACCTGTAATCCCAAAGAGCTTTCCGACAATGAGAAAGAACGACTTGCGAGAGCATATATGCGTGCGATCTGGCAAAACCTTGGTGTGAACAAGGATGTACCTGCTCCCGATGTATACACTACTCCACAAATCATGGCATGGATGATGGATGAATATGAAACCCTGGTAGGGCACCATCATCCTGGCGTTATTACCGGTAAACCTTTAGCCATTGGAGGTTCTGCTGGGCGCACAGATGCGACGTCCCGTGGAGGTGCCTATGTCATCCGGGAAGCAGCACTTAGATTGAACCTGGATCTTCATGGTAAAACCATGGCTATCCAAGGTTTTGGAAACGCAGGTCAATATGCAGCACTTCTCGGCAGCAAAATACTTGGTCTCAAACTGGTCGCTGCCTCTGACTCCAAAGGAGGTGTCTATAACGAAAAAGGAATAGATCCGGAAGCGCTCGTAAACTATAAGTTGAAAACCGATACGCTCCAAGGATTCCCTAATACTGAACCCATTAGTAATGATGAACTCCTTCAGCTGGAGGTTATGGTACTATTTCCTTCCGCGTTGGAACAGGTCATTACCGAACGAAATGCAGATGAGATTAAATGTAAAATCTTATGTGAGCTTGCGAATGGTCCCACCACACCTGAAGCAGACAATATCCTTTACCAGAATAATGTCTTTGTTCTTCCCGATTTCCTAGCGAATGCCGGTGGGGTCACGGTTTCTTACTTTGAGCAGGTGCAAAACACTTATAATTACTACTGGGAACTCGATGAGATTCACCAAAAACTTGATGTGAAAATGACCCATGCCTTTCAAAGCGTCTATGACATGAGCCAGCGTGAAAAGATTAATATGCGTCAGGCTGCGTACTTAGTGTCTGTAGCAAGGGTGGCTGAAGCGTGCCGACTACGCGGGTGGGTATAGTTTAACCCGCTATTTTTGAAGTATCAGAAAACATTCAACGCATATAAAAAGGTCAAGGCTAAAAAACGCTTGACCTTTTTATATACCTCTCATGTACCAAACTATTAACACGATGTTTCATCACTGCACCATACTATCCTAGTAACATTGCGAAAATGCATTCTCTCGCTTTTCTACTACCATGCTACTCTGCCCAATAAGTTTACAAAAATTTTACAATGTGGAAATTATCCTGAAACACTGATATTGTATATTTATACAAAATAGTTGAACTAATGAATCACAATTTTAGCTACCTTCAAAGGAGGATTAACCATGGAAACGAAAGATAAAGATTATGTACTAAAAATGGTGAAAGAACGAAATGTGAGATTTATCAGATTGTGGTTTACTGACATCCTGGGGTTTCTCAAAAGTTTCGCCATAACCCCCGAAGAACTGGAAGGAGCCCTCAACGAAGGTATGGGTTTCGATGGATCTTCCATTCAGGGATTCGCACGAATTGACGAGAGCGATATGGTTGCGGTGCCTGACCCAAATACGTTTGCGATAATCCCCTGGAGACCAAAGGAAACACCTGTTGCTCGCATGTTTTGTGACGTCATCGAGCCTGACGGCACACCTTATAAAGGTGACCCTCGATGGGTTTTAAAACGAAACCTCAAGAAGGCATCTGACATGGGCTTTACCTATTACGTGGGACCTGAATTAGAATTCTTTTACTTTAAAAGTAGTGATGGGAAGCCAGAAGTCTTGGATAAAGGCGGATACTTTGATCTCACGCCGCTCGATGCGGCAAGTGATCTTCGCCGAGAAACGGTAGTCACCTTAGAGGAAATGGGGATCGGGGTTGAATATAGCCATCATGAAGTAGCACCCAGCCAACATGAAATCGATCTCCGCTACACCGATGCCCTCACTATGGCTGATAATGCGATGACCTATCGACTGGTAGTCAAAGAGATTGCCTTAAAACATGGTGTGTATGCGACCTTTATGCCCAAACCCATCTATGGTGAAAACGGCAGTGGCATGCACACCCACCAGTCGCTCTTCAAGGGCAACAAGAATGCCTTCTTTGATCCTAAAGATAAGTACCACCTCTCCAAAGTAGGTAAGGCATACCTTGCTGGATTACTCTCCCATGCCCGTGAAATCACCCTTATCACCAGTCAGTGGGTTAACTCTTATAAGCGACTGGTACCCGGCTATGAAGCACCTGTGTACATCTCTTGGGCACAGAGAAACCGCTCGGACCTCATTCGCATACCGCTCTATAAACCAGGTAAAGAAAAGGCAATGAGGCTTGAGTATCGTTCTCCTGACCCAGCGTGTAATCCCTACTTAGCATTTGCTGCCATGCTCGCCGCGGGCCTAGATGGTATCAAAAAGAAATTAACACCACCCTCTCCTGTAGAGGAGAATGTCTATAAAATGACTCCAGAGAAAAGGAAGAAATTAAATATTGATCAACTCCCTGAAGACCTGTGGGAGGCAATATCAATTGCAGAAAGCAGTACGCTGGTAAAAGAGTGCCTGGGTGACCATGTATTTGAAAATTTTATCACTAATAAGAAAATAGAATGGGAAAAGTATCGAGCCCAGGTCACTGATTATGAGCTCGATCGATACTTATCAATTCTATAGCGTATTAATAGGTTCACCAATAGTTCATCCGGGACGTCATGAGAACAAGGGGTAAGTAGAGGGTGACCACAAAGTGACTGCATACCACTATCAACCACGTATCGTATCTTTCTGCTGCCATAATTGTATTGCTTACGCAGAAGATACGCTCAGTGTTGCCAGAGAAAATGACGCACTCTCCCTACACCTTGTCAAAATGCCCTGCACTGGAAAGGTAGAAATACTCCACCTTCTCAAAGCTGTTGAGGAGGGGGCTGATGGGGTGATGGTAGTAGGATGTCTGGAAGGTGAATGTCACTACTTAGAAGGTAATATTCGTACTAAAAGAAGAGTGGCATTTGCCGGTCAAATGTTACAAGAGATTGGATTCGAAGGTAAAAGAGTCCAGATGTATACTATTGATCCTCTAAAGACTGATCAGTTGCGGGAGATAATTAAAGAGATGATGATGATAGTCAATAAATTAGGACCTTCTCCTTTTAACAAAACTAAAGGCTCACCATCTCAAGAAGAGAACGCATACGAGACATGAATAATGCCCAAGAAATACACCATTAAAACCAAAACAACTCCTCCCCGGTTTACTCCCATGGGTAAGTCTGGCATTGTAGATTTCAGCGAAGACTGTGCACGTTGTCAGACATGTGCTAAGGATGCCTGTATCTTCAATGTCTATACCAACAGAAATTTCGATTCAACCCAGCTCGCCGATTCCATTGACTATCTCTGTAAAAATTGCTTTCGCTGCATCCAGAGCTGCAAAAAGGGACTTATTTCCAAATCCATAAACCCTGAATACCTGAGGATGGGAGATCACTACTGGACCCCCGACATCATTTCTTGTAACTGGTATCAGGCCGAAACAGGGAAAATACCCGTATCAGGTGCCGGCTATCGAGGTAAGTTTGCCGGTAAGGGGTTTGATGATATGTGGACCGATATGTCTGAGATTGTACGGCCTACTCGAGATGGAATTCACGGAAGAGAATACATCAGCACCACAATCGACTTAGGCAAGAAACCACCTCTGCTTAAATTTGATGAAAAAGGTGCACTCATTTCAGAGACCCTTCCGCTTATTGAAATCCCTCTCCCCATGATCTTTAATGTGTCACCGTTTGGAGAAGTAAGTGAAAAGGTAGTGATCGCAATGGCAAAAGCAGCACAAGCACTCACTACTTTGATGTTCATCCCCGAAGAAAACCTGATACCATCACTGACACCGTATCTGAACTGGCTCGTTCCTCAGATTGCAGCAAAGGGTGAAAGACTTCCTGGGGAAATCATCAAAGGCTGCAGGATGGTTGAACTACTCTATACAAGCGAATGGGAAAAGACCTGGCTCTCCATCAAAGAAATAAATCCCCAGGTGCTCATTTCGCTCAAAATACCTTTTAATTACCATGCAACAGAACTTACTGCAGCACTTGCGTTACAAGGAGTTGAAATCATTCACCTCTATGCTGACCTGCAAGGCAATTCCATTGACGATGTCCATCCCCGGTTTATAAAAGACTTGACCAGAGATATCCACCTGCGTCTGGTGGATGAATCACTACGAGATAAGGTAACCCTTCTGGTGAGCGGTGGCATTGCCATGGCTGAGCATGTGGCGAAGGCGATTATCTGTGGGGCAGATGGAGTCATACTCGATCTCCCTCTTTTGATTGCGCTTGAGTGCCGACTGTGTAAAAAGTGCCTAAGGGGTCTTCCTTGTCCAGTTAAAATAGGAAACATCAATATTGGTTGGGCAACACAACGCATTATGAACTTAATGGCTGCCTGGCGCAGTCAACTGCTTGAAGTACTTGGAGCAATGGGTTTGCGTGAGGTGAGAAGGTTGCGAGGTGAAATGGGGAGAGCCATGCTTTTTAAAGACCTCGAGCAAGAAATCTTTGCCCCGCTGTTTGGTCAAAGGATACAAGAGTTACACTAGCACTATTCTATGGATGAGAGAGCATTAGCACAACCCATCGAGACTATACCCGCACCTTCCCGATTCAGAAATCCGATTGGGAAATATAAAATCAGGAGAAGCCCTGCCTGTAATGGCTGTGGGAGGTGTATCGAGTGTTGTCCCTATGGTGTGCATCAAAGAATAGGGAAAAAACTTGCCCGCCCTCAAGATTATAGATGTAGGGGCTTTTCCTGCAAGCAAAACCCATTTTACTGCATTGACCAGTGTCCTCGCAAGGCACTGAAGCTTGCCCTCAATCCTCTTGCTGAGGCGATGGGAGATTACCGCTGGACCGCTGATTTGATTATCAGTACCTGGCAGCAGGCGGAGACAGGGAAATTACCGGCAGGGGATATTGAATACGAAGTAGGTGATGCGGGCGGTGGATTTGATCAGATGAGATTTATCTTTCATGCGGCAGGAGCCAAGATTCCTCCAGAGAAAATCTCAACCAGCATCGAGCTGAATAAAAGAGATGATGGTCGTCCTTCGGTGCGCATTGAAGTACCTTTTTATGGAGGGGGAATGTCCTTTGGCTCAGTAAGTCTGCCCACCATCGTTGCCAGGGCAAAGGCGGCAAAAATCTGGAACACCTTCACCTGTACTGGTGAAGGAGGATATCCTGAAGTACTGGTACCCTATGCGGACCATGTCATCACCCAGGTTGCCACTGGTCTCTTCGGAGTGCGAGAGCACACCATTCAGCGAGCAAAAATAGTAGAGTTTAAATATGCCCAGGGAGCCAAGCCTGGGCTGGGAGGGCATTTACTCGGTGATAAGGTCACCCCCGCAGTAGCCCAGATGAGGGAATCAATAGTAGGCAATGCGCTCTTCTCACCATTTCCCTTTCACAGTGTGTATTCTGTTGAAGATCACAAGAAACACGTGGATTGGATTAAACACATTAATCCTCGGGCACTGGTGTCGGTAAAGGTTTCAACCCCTACGGATGTGGATATGGTCGCGGTGGGAAGTTACTATGCGGGCGCCCATATTATCCACCTCGATGGAAGTTATGGCGGGACCGGCGCTGCGCCCGATATTGCCAAAAAGAATATTGCCATGCCCATCGAATATGCAATCCCCAAAGTACATAAGTTTTTGATCAATGAAGGCATTCGCGATAACATAACTTTAATCGCCAGTGGTGGAATCAGAACCGCCTATGATATCGCCAAGGCAATTGCCCTTGGCGCCGATGGCGCGGTAACGGGAACTGCTGAGCTGGTTGCACTGGAATGCTTGCGCTGTGGCAACTGTGAAAGTGGTCGTGGCTGTGCACGAGGAATAGCCACTACCGATATGAAACTCAGCAATCTGATTGAAGTAGAATGGGGGACACAGCGCATTGTAAATCTCTTTACTTCCTGGAGAACTCAGCTGGTTGAGATTCTATCCCGCTTGGGGATGCGTAGTATTAAAGAGCTCGTCGGAAGAACTGATTGTTTAAAGCACCTTGATTATACTAACGATGTAGTGATGAAAGCAGCCCCTTAGACAATGAAAGACTATCTCTCCCCCTCAGCGATTCAACATATTCTTTTGTCTCGATCTAAGCTTGCCAAAGCTTATAAACCTCCTACTGCATACAAAGCAGAAGAAGAAGGCGGTTGTGGCGTAACCGGTTTTGCCTGCAGCATCCCGGTGAGCGGTCGCCACATCTTTACACCCTCCATTCAAATGCATAATAGAGGAAATGGGAAAGGAGGAGGGATTGCAGCGGTAGGTCTTTCACCTGAAGGGTTAAGGGTTTCCCCCTCTCTTCTAGAAGAAGCGTATCTAATCCAGATCGCCTATATTGATTCTCATATCCGAAAGGCTGTTGAAACAGAATGCATTAGTCCATTCCTTGAGGTGGCAAAAGCCGAAAAGATTCCCACCATTGATGACTATAAGATGATTGAAGGTCTGGAGTCCAAACCTCCGGATGTGTGGCGATACTTTGCCAGAGTGAAAGAAAAGGTACTACAACAGTTCATAGAAGAACACCACCTTGAAGAGCTACCCACTCCCAGGGCAGAAGATGAATTCATTCATCAAAACAGTTTCAAACTCAACCTAAAATTCTATGCCTCCCTTGGCGAAAAGAAGGCCTTTGTCTTATCCCATGGGCGCAATATGATGATTCTTAAGATCGTAGGGTATGCGGAACAAGTGGTACGTTATTACCAGCTTGATGATTTTCAAGCCCACATCTGGATAGCTCATCAACGCTACCCGACCAAGGGAAGAGTGTGGCATCCGGGCGGTGCGCATCCTTTCTGCGGAATGCATGAAGCCTTAGTCCATAACGGCGATTTTGCCAATTACTACTCGGTTTCAGAGTATCTCAAGCAGAGAAATATCTACCCTCTTTTTCTCACTGATACAGAAGTTTCAATTCTCCTTTTTGATCTTTTGCACAGAGTGTATGGCTATCCCCTTGAATATGTTATCGAGGCACTTGCTCCCACCACCGAGATGGATTTTGATCTTCTCCCTTCTGATAAGCAGGAAATATACCGTGCCATCCAGGCAAGCCATATCCACGGTTCCCCCGATGGTCCCTGGTTTTTTATCATCGCAAGAAATGATTCCTATGAAAAGAAACTACAGCTTATCGGGATCACCGATACCGCCATGTTACGACCTCAAGTATTCGCCCTCCAGGAAGGGAAAGTACAGATAGGGCTCATCTGCTCCGAAAAACAAGCCATCGATGCCACACTCCACAGCCTCTCCTCTGAGGATACAAGGTTCTGCCCCATTGCAGATAAATACTGGAATGCCCGGGGTGGAAGCTATACCGATGGGGGTGCATTTCTTTTTACTCTCAAGCACAATGGTGATAAAGGGAATCAGATGTGCCTAACCTGTACTGATAAATTCGGCCGTACCATTTCCACTCTGCAAGGAAAAACACACTGGGATAGGAGCATTACGCTCACCGCACCTGCTAGTGCATCCTCGATTATGACCATGGTTGATGAAGGGCTTTACCAGAAAGATTCCACACTACTTTCACGTACCCTCAGTGACCACCTTAGCACCTGGGACTACCATACTATACTATGGTGCTGTGAGAGCCTGGTAGAAAAAGCGCACGCAGGTAACAACCATAAGGCAAAGATCATTGAACTCTTGACCTTGCTCATCGATCACCGCTATGACACTGGGACTAAAAAGAGAAGCTCTATACTGCAGATTGTACATGAACATCTCTATAAAGTGTTCCACTCAACACCCCCTTGTGGAACTGAGGGAACAGACCTTTACCGTTTCATTGATTACCATACCAGCACTACATTAGCTCCCCCTCAAAATTCTGGGCAGATCTTAATTATTCACGCCAAAGATTTTCCACCTGAAGGTGATCACAGTGATGCCCGGCTCATGGTCGATGCCTACCAGATGGGATGGAAACAATTCATTGCCTTCGACTACCGGGGGCAGCGATTCTGTGGCTGTGGCTTAGGTCCTGATACTAAAGGAGTGCGCATTGATGCCTATGGGAGTTCGGGCGATTATCTGGGCTCAGCGATTGATGGAATGGAACTCTATGTCCACGGTACTGCCCAAGATCAACTAGGTCAAATTATGAAATCAGGGAAAATGGTGGTATATGGCGATGTGGGTCAAACCCTCATGTATGGTGCCAAAGGTGGTGAAGTGTATATCATGGGAAATGCGGCGGGAAGACCGCTGATTAATGCAGTAGGACGTCCGAGAGTAGTTATCAACGGCACTTGCTTAGACTACCTAGCTGAATCTTTTATGGCAGGTGATCCCCTCCAGGGCGGTGGTTTTGTAGTTTTAAACGGAATTGAGTTTGATGAAAAAGGAACACTAAGAGAACAACCAACCCCTTACCCGGGTTCTAATCTTTTTTCGCTTGCCTCAGGCGGTGCAATTTATGTGAGAGATCCCTATCAAAAACTGATGGCTGAACAGCTCAATGGTGGTGAGTTTGTCTCCCTCACCCCCGATGACTGGAACCTTATTCTTCCCTATCTTAAAGAAAATGAACGGCTCTTTGATATATCCATTGAACGAGATCTCCTCACTACCAGGGGGAAATTAAAAGAGCCTCAGGAAATCTACCGCAAGGTGAGGGCAGTGAAGCTTGACGTATTAACTGAAGGAGAAGGAGAATAACCTACAGGTAAGGAGTAACCATGGAACTCATTGATGCCATTACTGCCTGGATAAAAGAACAAGTAACGCTCGCTGGGGCAGAAGGGGTAGTAGTAGGGTTAAGCGGTGGGATTGATTCATCAGTAGTGGCAGCACTGGCAAAACAGTCCCTGGGTAATCGGGTAGTAGGGTTGATTCTTCCATGCCGCAGTCCACAAGAAGATAGAGACGATGCGCAACTGATCGTTTCTCATCTCCAACTGGAAACATATACCTTTGAGTTAAGCCCAGTATATGATGCATTTATTACCGTGCTTCCTCCTGGTGATATAAAAATCAAGGCTAATATAAAACCCCGTCTTCGCATGATCATTCTTTACTATTTTGCCGGCATTAGAAATTATCTGGTAGCCGGCACTGGTAACAAAAGCGAAATTTCAGTAGGCTACTTCACTAAATATGGTGATGGTGGTGCAGATATCCTTCCTCTCGGCGATCTGCTCAAATCAGAGGTAAGGTCAATCGCACGTGCACTGGCACTGCCTGAGAAAATCATTAATAAACCTCCCACTGCCGGCCTCTGGCCTGGACAAACCGACGAAAGTGAGCTTCAACTTACCTATGAGCAACTCGATCAGGCCATTATAAAAATTACCTCTCACCAGGTACAAGGGATACCGCCTGAAATTCGATCACGTGTTGAAGCGCTTATGAAGCAATCCTTACACAAAAGGCTTCCTATTCCGGTATGTAAAGTTCACTAAAGGTAGGGTGATCTTTTCTTGAAAAGTAACTGAAAAGGGCTTCTATCGGTACCCCCTATGAATAATTCTGTTGATTCACCGTCTAAAAAATGGTAGTTATCTTTGGCTTGTTCAGATTACCTTGGCGGGATCTACCATGGATACACAATCTACTAACTATAAGATAATGTACGAGAGAAACGTTAAATGGATTGAGGAAATCGTTACCCAGCAGAATGAGTGGAGGCACAATACCATCAATCTCATTGCCAGTGAAAATGTAATGAGCGAGCGTGCCCGCCGGGTGATGGGTTCTGATTTTGCCCACCGCTATGCAGAAGGACACCCAGGAGAAAGGTACTATCAGGGTACCGATAAAATCGATGAGATAGAGAGTTGGGTGAAGCAGCAACTAAGAACACTGTTTAATTGCCAACACATAGAGGTGCGACCCATCAGTGGGACAGTCGCCAATGACGCGGTTTTTAGCAGATATATAATCCCCGGTGATGTAGTAATGGTAAACTCTACTCCCGGCGGAGGCCATATCAGCCATCATAAGTCAGGTTCTGTCGGAAAGTACACTAAGAATATAGTTGACTTCCCTCTCGCCCCCGATGGATACCATATCGATGTTGAACAAACCCAACATCTCATTAAGAAGCTTCACCCCAAAGTGCTCATTTTGGGAAAAAGTCTCTTTCTCTTTCCAGAACCTATTACAGATTTGGTTGAAATTTGCAGGGATAATGAGGCAACTATTATCTATGATGCCGCCCACGTACTGGGCTTGATTGCCGGCAAGCAATTTCAAGACCCACTCACTGAAGGAGCAGATATTGTTACCGCAAGCACCCACAAGACTTTCTTTGGATCTCAAAGAGGTCTTATTATGAGCAATGTGGATACTAAAGAGTGGTGGAAAATTGATAAAGGTGCTTTTCCTGGCTCTTCCTCGAACCACCACCTTGACACGCTCGTGTCCCTGGCTATCACCATCTGTGAGATGCTCGTCTTCGCTGAAGAGTATGCACAACAAACCATAGCTAATGCCAAGGCACTCGCCAGGAGTCTCTGTGAGCGTGGTTTTGAGGTGCAAGCCAAAGCGTTTGACTTTACCGAAACTCATCAGATTGCAGTTGATGTGTCTGAGCTAGGGGGAGGAAATGAGGTTGCCCGCATCCTTAAAGAAAACGACATCATCCTCAACATGAATCTCCTTCCCTTTGAGCCTCTCGAGAAGGTTACCAATCCCTCAGGCATCCGTCTCGGAGTGCAGGAGATGACCCGATTTAGTATGAAAGAAAAAGAGATGGAGAACATTGCTGAGCTATTCAAAAAGTGTCTCAAAGATGGTGTCTCAGTAAAAAATGAAGTGAGAGCATTAAGAAAAGCATTTCAGAAGGTACACTACTCATTTGATAGATGATCGCCAACCCAATCAATTGGCCTAGAGCACTTAGCTGTCTCTATCCCTCCGATCTCTTTCTCTTTCTTGGTATTTTCTTCTCTCTCCTACGAATTCTGGATTTCGGTAGTCATAGTGTATCACCCTACCTTTCACTGATAGTATTTTTACAGAGGCTCTGATGGATGCGCTACTTGCGTTAGAAGATGGAAAAGTTTTTAGAGGAAGGTCCTTTGGTGCACCTGGTGAAAGAACAGGCGAGATCGTATTCAACACCAGCATGACCGGATACCAAGAGATCTTAACAGACCCTTCCTATAAAGGCCAGATTGTCGCCATGACCTATCCCCTGATTGGCAACTGCGGTGTTAATAGTGAAGACATTGAATCATCCACCCCCAAGGTAGAGGGGTTTGTAGTGAAAGAAGCAAGTAAAATTACCAGTAACTGGCGTGCGCTCCAAGGATTAGCAGAATACTTACGAGAGCATACCATACTAGGAATGGAGGGCGTTGATACGAGAACCCTCACCATGCACATTAGAACTTGTGGCGCCATGAAGGCGGTACTTTCTACCGAGTGTCTTGATGAAGCAACATTGGTAAAGAAAGCCCAGGATGCCCCAGGGCTCATAGGACGTGACCTGGTAAAAGAAGTTACCTGTCAGACGAGTTACCAATGGGGTGAGCAGAGAGGGGAAGCAAACGTTGGGAGGTGGGACGATAGCTCTCCTGCCAAAAAGAAAGTTGTGTATAAGGTAGTTGCACTTGACTGCGGCATCAAAACTAATATTCTACGAATGCTTGCCCGCTCAGGCTGTGAGATAACAGTAGTACCTGCTCACATCCGCGCCGAAGAGATTTTCGCGCTCAATCCCGACGGTCTTATAGTGTCAAATGGTCCGGGTGATCCTGAAGGGATACCCTATGTCGTAGAAACCGTTCGACAGTTGATAGGCAAGTTTCCCATCTTTGGCATTTGTCTAGGGCATCAGATTTTAGGGCTTGCCTTGGGGGGAAAAACCTATAAGTTAAAGTTTGGTCACCGAGGCGCTAATCAGCCGGTTAAGGACCTTACTACCGAGAAGGTAAGTATTACCTCCCAGAACCATGGATTTTGCCTGGATGGTAGTAGTCTTAATAAAGATGAGATTGAGTTCACCCATATTAATCTGAATGATCATACGCTCGAGGGAATGAGGCATAAGCGCTACCCGATCTTTTCTGTGCAGTACCACCCTGAAGCCTCACCAGGCCCTCACGATGCGAACTATCTCTTTGATGAATTTATTCGCTTAATGGAACAAGGGAAGATTCAATCTCATCTTCACACTGCCCAGGTGACTTGATAGAACACATCTATGCCTCGACGCTCCGACATCCATAAGATCTTAATTATTGGCTCCGGACCTATTATTATCAGTCAAGCTTGCGAGTTCGACTACTCAGGAACCCAGGCCTGTAAGGCCTTGAAGGAAGACGGCTTTGAAGTAATCCTGATCAACAGTAACCCTGCCACCATCATGACCGATCCGGAGATGGCAGACCGAACCTATATTGAGCCTATCACTGCTGAGATAGTGGAAAAGGTAATTAAAAAAGAGCGCCCTGATGTCTTACTCCCTACGTTGGGTGGTCAAACTGCCTTAAACGTTGCGTCCCAGGTTGCAGAGAAAGGTGTGTTGGAGCGCTATGGTGTTCAGATGATTGGGGCAAATTATGAAGCGATTAGAAAGGCAGAAGACAGGGAGCTCTTTAAAGAAGCCATGAAACGTATCGGCCAAGATTTACCCCGAAGTGGGTTAGCCCACGATAAGGAACAGGCCCGCAGGATAGCGAGAGACATTGACTTCCCCTTAATCATCCGGCCTAGCTTTACTTTGGGTGGAACGGGGGGAGGGATTGTCTTCAACCTTGAAGAGTTTGAAGAGCTTGCTTCTCGAGGTCTTGAAAGCAGTATGATCCATGAGATACTCATTGAAGAGTCAGTACTAGGGTGGAAAGAATATGAACTTGAGGTGATGCGAGATTTAAGGGACAATGTAGTGATCATCTGTTCCATAGAGAATCTTGATCCCATGGGGAT
The DNA here is from genome assembly GCA_964473235.1 of uncultured Thermodesulfobacteriota bacterium. Classification (GTDB taxonomy): domain Bacteria; phylum Desulfobacterota; class WTBG01; order WTBG01; family WTBG01; genus CAYYOQ01. The sequence continues at coordinate 16,260 of CAYYOQ010000002.1, forward strand.
TCACACCGGGGACAGTATCACCGTCGCACCTGCCCAGACACTCACCGATAAGGAGTATCAGGAAATGAGGTGCGCAGCGATCGCGATCATACGAGAAATTGGGGTTGCCACAGGTGGCGCTAACATCCAGTTTGCGGTAAACCCTCACCATGGACGCAGGGTAGTGATAGAAATGAACCCCAGGGTTTCCAGAAGCTCTGCACTCGCTTCTAAAGCTACCGGTTTTCCTATTGCAAAAATTGCCGCAAAACTGGCAGTTGGTTACACCTTAGACGAGATCCAAAATGATATTACCAGAAAGACACCTGCCTCCTTTGAACCCACCATTGACTACTGTGTGGTCAAGATACCCCGTTTCACCTTTGAGAAGTTTCCCAAGGCAGACCCCACGCTTGGCATCTCCATGAAATCGGTGGGAGAGACCATGGCGATTGGCCGCACCTTTAAAGAGGCACTCCAAAAGGGCTTACGGTCTCTTGAGACCGGGAGATACGGGTTAGGTTCAGATGGAAAAGATGGTCTCCTCGATACCAGAAACAGGTGGGGAAAAGAAGGTGTGCCGGATGATGAATTAAAATTAAAAATTAAAGAAAATTTGGTAATACCACGGGCAGAGAGGCTTTTCTATATTAAATACGCATTGCAGAGAGGGATGAGTGTTGATGAAGTACATCAGCTCACCCACATTGATCCCTGGTTTCTCTATAACATCAAAGAAATTATTGAGGTGGAAAAGGAAATCACCTCGTGTCTGCAATCGAAAAAGTTTCATGATCTTAAAGCGAGAGGACCACTTGTTTCCTCCTCTCTGCCCGAACCCTTTCTCACTCGAGATCTACTGCGCAAGGCAAAACAGTATGGATTTTCAGATGTGCAACTAGCCTATCTCTCAGGTGTCGATGAAGGCGCTGTCCGAAAACTACGCGAGGACCTCAATATCAAAGCGGTATTCAAATCAGTGGATACCTGTGCTGCAGAATTTGAAGCCTATACCCCCTACCACTACTCAACCTATGAAGAGGAAGGTGAAAGCCAGAGAACAGCGCACAAGAAGATTATGATCTTAGGGGGAGGGCCTAATCGCATCGGCCAGGGTATTGAGTTTGACTACTGTTGTGTCCATGCCTCTTTTGCATTGAAGGAACTTGGCTATGAAACGATTATGGTCAATAGCAACCCTGAAACGGTAAGCACTGACTATGATATCTCAAGCAAGCTCTATTTCGAACCGTTAACCTTGGAAGATGTGCTCGCCATCGCGGAGGCAGAAAAACCGGATGGGGTAATCGTGCAGTTGGGAGGTCAGACCCCCCTCAACCTTGCAGTTCCTCTAGAGAAGGCAGGAGTACCTATCATTGGAACTTCGCCTGACAATATAGATCGGGCAGAAGATAGAAAAAGGTTTAAAGAGTTACTCAAGAAGCTTCACCTCAACCAACCACCTAATGAGGTTGCTACTACCCTTGAAGAAGCGATTGAGAAAGCCCACGCCATCGGATTTCCCGTCATCGTCAGACCCTCCTATGTGCTGGGAGGAAGGGCTATGCGGATTGTATATAATCAAGAGTCCTTACAAGATTTTTTCTCCCATGCCATTCAGGCTTCCCCTCAACATCCCATTCTAATAGATAAGTTTCTCGAAGACGCCATCGAGATTGACGTCGATGCATTAGCAGATGGGGACGAGTGTGCTATTGCAGGGATCATGGAGCACATTGAGGAAGCAGGCATACACTCTGGTGATAGTGCCTGCGTTATTCCACCCTATACCTTAGGGGATGAAATTATTGACGCCATTAAAGCGAGCACCACCCTCCTCGCCCAGGAACTACAGGTCGTAGGGTTAATGAACATCCAATATGCCATTAAGAGTGAGCTGCTCTACGTACTAGAGGTAAACCCCAGGGCTTCACGCACCATACCTTTTGTGAGTAAAGCAACTGGTATCCCTTGGGCAAAAGTAGCAGCGAAGTTGATGGCAGGTAAAAAATTAAAAGAGCTAGGGATTACTGGCGAGGTAGTGGTGAACCACGTAGCGGTTAAGGAATCGGTATTCCCCTTTAAGCGCTTCCCCGGCGTTGACCCGGTGTTGGGACCCGAGATGAAATCAACGGGAGAAGTCATGGGTATCGACGATGACTTTGGCAAGGCATACGCTAAATCTCAGATCGCCGCAGGTCAAATGATTCCCAAGAAGGGTAATGTAATCATCAGCGTGAGGAATAAAGACAAGCGCGCAGTTATCTTCATTGCCAAAAAGCTTGCTGATCTAGGATTTAACCTCTTCGCGACCACAGGAACTGCAAAAGTTCTCGCCACCAATGGACTTCAGGTAACGCGCGTATTAAAGATTGGAGAAGGTCGACCGAATATCGCTGATCTGATTAAAAATGGTGAGATTGACCTCATTATCAATACCCCCTCAGGTAGGGAAGCCCACTCCGACCAATTGAACTTAAGAAGTCTCGCGGTACTCTATAATGTTCCCTATATCACCACCATCTCCGGTGCATCCGCTGCCGTCAATGGCATTGAGTTTCTCCAGAGGGGAGAAATTGAGGTGAAAGCACTTCAAGACTATCACCCCTGGTATAAAAAACAGAACACCCATGAACAGGTGAGTTCCCACCTCCTGACAGACGAGAGCTAAAAAAGGTAGAGGTGACCTACTATAGCAACTCCTTAGGTTAAGATCGGGAGTGCTTCAACAACCAATAACCATAGTTACAAACGATACACTTCCATAAAGAGAACTATTCCGTGAATGCGCTGCATCCATCTCGCAGTAATAGTAGACTCAAAGAAGCCTGTGGGGTATTTGGGATTTTTAGACATGAAGACGTTGCCAGCCTCACCTATCTAGGCCTCTACGCGTTACAACATCGCGGTCAGGAGAGTGCTGGCATCGTAGTGTCTGATGGAAAACAGTTAGTGGGACATCGCGGGATGGGACTAGTATCTGAGGTGTTCAATGAAGACAATTTGAAACAGTTAAAGGGCACGAGCGCCATTGGCCATGTGCGATATTCAACCACCGGGGGGTCCTCTTTAAAAAATGCACAGCCATTTCAGGTAGACTATGCTCGTGGCTCACTCGCTATCGCCCACAATGGGAATCTGGTCAATACCAAAGAATTACGCTGCCGATTAGAGAAGTCAGGATCCATTTTCCAATCCACCATGGACAGCGAGATTATTGTACACCTTCTGGCCAAATCACAGAGTGCATCCTTCTTAGACGCCCTGGTTGAATCTCTGCTTCAACTGAAAGGGGCGTATTCCCTGCTTCTGCTTACCCCAGACTACCTCATCGGCGTGAGAGATCCTCATGGATTTAGACCTCTCTGTATAGGGAGGCTCGACGGCGCCTATGTGCTCTGCTCCGAAACCTGTGCCTTGGACCTCATTCAGGCTGACTACCTCAGAGAAGTTGAGCCAGGTGAAATTATCATCATAGATACCAAGGGGATACACTCAGTGAAACCATTTCCCCCCACCAAGCCTTCGCTGTGCATCTTTGAATTTATCTATTTTGCCCGTCCTGATAGCCGGGTGTTTGGTGAAAGTGTCTATCTCGTCCGCAAACGACTGGGCAAGGAACTTGCCTTAGAAACACCACTGGATTGTGATCTGGTGATTCCCATGCCCGACTCTGGTAATTGTGCAGCCCTTGGTTTTGCTCAGGCCTCCGGGATCCCCTTTGAAATGGGCATTATCAGGAATCACTACGTAGGACGTACCTTCATTCAGCCCGCTCAATCAAGCCGTGATCTGGGTGTTAAGGTCAAGCTCAATCCCGTGCGCGAAATCATTCACCATCAACGGATTGTGGTGATTGAGGATTCCATCGTGCGTGGCACCACGAGTAAAATCAGGATGAAAAGCTTAAGAGACGCAGGTGCTAAAGAGGTTCATATGAAAGTGAGTTGCCCTCCCCATCGATTTCCTTGCTACTATGGTATCGACTTTCCCACCCGGGAGGAATTGATTGCTTCTTCCCACAGCCTAGAGGAAATTGGTAAATTTATCGGAGTGGATACCTTAGACTACTTAAGCCTTGAGGGAATGATTAAAGCGATGCCTTTCCCTCACGATAGGTTTTGTTTATCCTGTTTTGATGGACGCTACCCTGTCACATAACACCTCTAAGGAGTGCGCCATGACCAGAGGAGATTTAGTAGGCATCATCGCTGACACCCATGACAACAGGAGAGCTATCGCCAAAGCGGTAGAGCTATTTTCTCAGCGCGGAGTAGGAATGGTGTTCCACGCAGGTGATTTAATCTCTCCCTTCACTGCCGATGACTTCTCGAGGCTCAAATGTGAAATGACGGTAGTCTTCGGCAACAACGATGGTGAAAAGGTAGGCCTACACCACATCTATAGCAAGCGGGGTACCATTGGCAAAGGACCTAAGAAAATTGAGTATCACGGAAAACGCTTTGTACTCATGCATGAACCTACCTGCATAGAAGAACTGAGTACGAGCAAGCAGGCTGATGTAATTATTTACGGGCATACCCATGAAATCGATATCCGTAAAGGTGAAACCTTAATCATCAATCCAGGTGAGGCAGGAGGGTGGCTGACCGGGAGATCAACCATCGCCTTCCTCGACCTGACCACTATGAACGTGGAAACAGAAGAGCTAAGATAACCCACTCGAGAAGGTCTAAAACACCTAAGCTGGGTTAAGATAAAAAGATAACCCCCGAAATGGTAGGTCATCTTCACCTCCCCAGACCGATATTTGTTTCCTCACCACCATTAACTATTTTAACTCTTTTAAAATTAGGCTTTCCCCCTTTTTATTCTTGACATCCTTTATAATATTCTTTATGTTTTAATGATTTATTGCCGATACTTGCATGACAAGCCATACTATCTTTTCAGTAAAATATAAAAAATAGTTTATTAAGAACTACTGCTGCCTCTTTTCTGAAATAGAAATTTCATGTTTTTAATATAAAATCAATTTTTTAAGCACCCTATCAGTTTATGCCCAATTTTATTGAGGTTAAAAACCTGAAAAAATCATTTGGCCACCTCTGGGCCCTCAATGGGGTTAACCTCGAAATTTCCCAGGGAGAGATTTTTGGCATTCTGGGACCGAATGGGGCGGGTAAAACAACTTTAGTAAGAGTTCTTAGCACCTTGCTCAAACCCACCTCTGGGGAAGTTACGGTTGCCGGGTTAACATTGCCCAGCGAAGACTATCAACTTAAAAAACTGATTGGTTATATGCCCCAAAGGTCATCCCTCTACGAAGATCTCTCCGCAAAGAAAAATTTGGAATTCTTCTTGAGCCTTCACTCCCACAATGGGTTTAAGGGTAGTGTTCACCATAAAATTGAAGAGATTCTTGAATTTGTGGAACTTAAAGATCGTCAAAATGATCTCCTCGCAACCTTTTCGAGCGGGATGAAGCAGCGACTATCCTTGGCCTGTGCCCTCGTCCACCAACCAAAAATCGTTTTCTTGGATGAACCTACCTCAGGTGTTGATCCTAAACTTAAGCGGGTCTTCTGGGACTATTTTAGAAAATTAAAAGAAGAGAGAACCACCATTATCATTACTACCCATCAGTTAACTGATGCCGAAAACTGTGATCGACTCGCCTTAATGAAGCATGGTAAAGTTTTTCTGGTAGATACCCCTGGCCACCTGAAAGATTCTGGAATCTCAAAGATCCGCATCACCCTGCGTGATGGGGTAAGAGAGTTTGAGGTGATCAACTTTTCCGAGGAATTTCCAAAATACCTGCGAGAGTTCAATGGAGATATACTAAGGGTGGACATCTCTTCGGAAACGCTGGAAGATATTTTCCTTAAATTAACTCACAATAAAGATTGAAATGATAAAGAAGATATACTATATTGCTTTGCGTAATCTATGGCAGGCACGCAAAGACTATGGATTGATACTAGAATCCATCTTTTTCCCTGTGGGGACGCTCGTCATTGTGAAGTGTTCTTTTTCCCACATGCAGGAAAGCTCCTATGTCTTAGAAACCAAAGAGATGATCTTGGGTTTAATTGCGCTCCAAATCTATTTTCAAACCTATCTCACAGGAGCACTGGTACTGGTGAGGGAACGGGTACGGGGAACGCTGGAAAGAATGTTTACCTACCCAGTGCGGAAGATTGAAATCCTAGGAGGATATTTAGTGGGTTTTTCATTGCTGGGGATCATTCAGGCACTCTACGTGCTTATCTTTTCTTACTTTCTATTTGATGAAATCACTATCGTTTTTAACTCGCACCTTTTGCTTCTCATTCCCATTGTCATTTTACTCGTATTTACCTCCATCGGTGTGAGTGCGCTCATCTCAAGCGTTGCCACCTCAGAAGCACAGGCACTCCAATTTATCCCCCTCGTAGTGATCCCCGCCCTCCTGCTCTCAGGAATCTTTTATCCTATCGAACTTCTTTCCCCCTGGCTGCAAAAGTGCTCGTACCTTATTCCTCTCACCTATGCTATCACCTCTATGAAAGAGCTGATTTTTGAACAGGGGGATCTTTACGATATCATACCAAGTCTTGTGGGAATGGCACTGTTAGGAACCACTATGTTTATTGCAGGGAGTTTTACCTTGAGGAAAACCAGTTGATACATTCAGGAAGGAGCCAGATATGAAGGTTTTCTTTGTCGAGCCCCCCCACAAAATATGGGAGTTTTTTAGAGGTCATACCCCCGCACCAGGAATGACCTATGTTGCCACCTATGTGCAGAATGATTTTGATATACGCTACATCGATGCGACCAGTGGTTTAGAACGTCCCTGGGCAGACCTAGAGAAGATAATTCGTGAAGGAAAACCTGACGTAGTGGGGTTAACCAGTGTCGCGACCTGTTTCTGTTACGATGCACTCAATGCCGCTCACCTGATAAAGCTGATTAATCCTTCCACTATAGTGATCTCAGGGGGATCCATGATGTCTTTCACCGCCGAGCAGAATCTTCGATCAGGGTATATTGACTTTGTCATCATGGGCGAGGGTGAATTGACCGTTATGGAATTGCTCAAGGCAATTGAAAAGAGTAAACGAGGAGAAAAGGTTGACTACTCTTCCATCAAAGGTATTGCCTATCTCTCCGATGGAAAGGTCGTATATACCGAACCCCGTCCCTTCATAGAGGACTTAGATAGTATCCCCATGCCCAACTATGACCTCCTCCCCATGGATAAATTTTCCCTTCCAGTTATTGGTCAAAATGCCTTTGTCATCAGCACCTCACGTGGGTGCGGAGGAAATTGTAGCTTCTGCTCTGAGGCCAAATTCTGGAAAAATAAGTGGAGAGGTAACAGCGCCAAGTACATCGTCGACCATATGGAACTTGTCTCCAAAAAATACGGGAAAACCACCATTATGTTTGGCGATAACGATTTTCTCTGGGACCCACAAAGGAATGTTGAGTTCTGTGAAGAGCTCGAGCGGCGGAAGCTCAAAGATGTCCATTTCTGGATTCAGGCTAATCCCAATAAGGTGGTTGAGAACAAAACGCTCCTTCCCTGGCTAAAAAAACTGGGTCTTTTTCAGGTGATGATGGGAACAGAATCGATGAGTAAGGAAAAGCTGAAGCACTTACGAAAGGCAGCTGGGATAAAAACCCAGATCGAGGCGATGAAGAGCATCAAGGACAGTGATGTGATACTGATGACCATGATGATGTGGGGAGATTGGGATGATGATAGAAGCTCATTAATTGATACCTGGAAGTTTTATAATAAATATGCTGATACCTACCCCTTAACTGCCATGACCCCTTTCCCCGGCACGGACTACTACAGGGAAGCCGAAAAAAAAGGAATCATTGCCGATAGAGACTTTTCAAACTTCACTATGGTCAATATAGTTATGCCCACTAAACACTTAAGTTATGAAGAGGCAAAAAAAGCTTATACATGGGGATTAGCAAGATACTTTATCCATTGGAAGGTGCTATGGTCTGCATTCTTTTCCGCAAACCCCTTTCTGCGCTATCAGCAAAAGACCTATGTCAAATTAGGACTCTCTAATCTATTGGGCAGAAAGTGGAAACAGAAAAACTATATGCCTTTTGAAGACTACATGGCTACAAGAGAAACATAGAGATACCCCATCCATTATTAATCCTCTCCTTGCTGTTTTTTACCCGAACCTTTCGCTCCCTCAAACTCCTTGTACTCAGGGACTTGCACATCGGGAGTGAGACCCTGCTTATAGAAATAATCATCAGGTGATAGCTTAAGTGCCTTGAGAAGGCAGTTTTGTGCCTTCACCTCATCTCTCCCCTTAAAGGAATTCTGCACGTACGCCCTCGCCAGCCAATAGTACCCTTCGTGAAACTGAGGCTCAAGCTCTACAGATTTTTGCAGCAAGCGAATCGCTTCATCAACACTTCCTCCATGACGTACCGGTTTATACATGGCCTGGATTCCTTGAATGAGGTACACCCGCGGGTTAGTAGGATCTTTCGCTAAAGCCTTCTCAATATTCTCCTCCACGCGCTTCACATACCGTAGCAGCGTGGGGTAACCTACATGCCTGATCTTTTGGGCGTAGGCCATCGCCAAATAGAGGTACCCTTGAGAGAAATCACCATTTGCCCTCACCACCTCTTTAAACTGATCCCGCGCCTGGTTGACCAGGTACTCACTGGTTTCTAAAAGGGCTTTTCCTCCTTGTGATTTACTCTCATAGTAGAGAGCCGTTCTTAGGTAAATTTCCCCAAGGTAGAAATGGTAGAGATAATGAGATGGGGAAGAGGAGGAACTGAGTAGGTTTTTTAAAACAGTCTCAAAACGATTGAGCTCAAAAAGGTCAACAGTGGTGAGAGCCTTATCCAGTTGCCCATGATTAAATGCTGGGGGCATTTCCTGAGTGTACACCACTTTAAGAGAAAGTACACTAATGACGAAGGTTATCAGGCCACCTACTAAATAGCTTTTAAAGATTTTCTTCCGTGAGCGCATCTACTTTAATCACGTTTGATAATTAAAATCGTTTTGGATTACAACCCACAATAGATTTCCTTCCTTGTATCTTTATGAGCTATCTTGTACAATCTCTAGCAACGGGTGTCAATTAAAATTAGCCCTCATCATGTAATCTATAAAAAATATCCCCTCTTAAAAAATAAAAAACCCATTTCTCTGAAATGGGATAGAAACCTTATTAATAGTGAAAATAATGCTGTTGTATTACATTAAGCCTTTGCTTTCTAAAAAACTAAAAAACTCATTGAGATTTTGCCTGCACGGGGCAGCCTCTGAACACGGGCAGGATAACCTCTCTTTCGTCTCTAACCAGATACAATCATCACAGCTTTCAGGAATACAGGAACCAACAAGCCCTTGAAGTTCTGTTATACTCAACCCTCTTCTTTGTTCAGATCCCATAACTAACGCCTCGGCACTATGAGCGCTACAATAATTTTTGCTATCATTTATATTTCTTCTTTGCAATACAGAAGCCAAACCAGGCATAATCATTCTTAATCATTATCTATCTAAATTTTATGCATTTTTCACCTTACTCCCGCACTGCTTAAACTACCGCTCGTTCCAAACAGTGAAATAACATCCTTAGAATCAAAAAGTTATAATAAATAATCTATTATTGTTAACTAATTATACAATGTGCACGAAAGCACAAAATTGGTTCAGTAGCGCTATCTCCTCTTAAAGTGCTTCTCAAGTTCGTCAATAGTAAATTTAATAAAAGTAGGCCGTCCGTGTGGACAGGTGAACGGCTGATGGCTCGCTGCAAGACCACTTATCAGGCACCTCATCTCTTCAACGCTCAGCTCTTCATTGGCTTTAATACTCTGGCTCTTACAAGCTAATAATTTAGCCATGTGCTCTTTTCTACCATGAAGAGGCACCTTCCCTTTTCCCTCCACCAGCTCATCAAGAACACACTGAAGGATACCTCGTGGATCGATATTCCCCAGCAGGGCAGGTGTGGCATCGATACAGAAGGTATTGTTTCCTAAGTGACTAATACTAAAACCGGCGTGGGTAAGGATGTCGAGATTCTCTTCCAATAGCTGAGCTTCTTTAAAATTACATTCAACCGTAACCGGGATAAGCAATGACTGAGATACGGCGTTCTCTTTTTCTATGGAATTCAAAATGTGCTCGTACACAATCCGTTCATGTGCGGCGTGTTGATCAATTATCATTAGCCCCTCCTCGGTCTCTGCCAGGATATAGCTCCCCTTGATTTGTCCGAGTGGGGCAATCACCTTGAATGTATTTTTCTCGTTACACCACCTTGTCTCCTCCGGCTCCCTCAGCTCATGAGGAGAAGCCATGGCCTGCTGCAGTGGTCCCTGATAGTCGACCGCTCTCGCAACTTTCTCTTTGATCTCTTTGAAATCAAAGGTAGGTGACACTGCTTCTTTCACATAGCTCTTTTTCCGATCTAGTGTGTAGGAGGGGAATACCTTCGGTGAATGGTCATACCTACCCAATGTCTCTTTTATGATCTGAGTCAGAAGTCCCTGAATCACCTTTTCCTGCTCTAATCTTACTTCTCGCTTGGTGGGATGCACATTGACATCAACGGCAGTAGGTGCAATTTCTAAAAAGATGAGGGCAACGGGAAATCGACCCTGGGAAAGCAACCCTTGATAGGCACTCTGGAGGGCGTAGCTTAACGATAAACTTTTTATAGGCCGCTTGTTAACAAAGAAAAACTGGGCAGTGCGATTACTCCTAGAAAGTTCAGCCTTACCAACATACCCTGTAACACTAACCCCTTGATCCTCATTTTCAAGGGGGATAAGGTACTCAACCCACTCTCGATAGTGCGTGCTGAGGAGGCGCTCTTTCACCTGAGCACAAGGGGGATAATCGAAGACCAAGGTGTCATCTCTGTAAAGTTTAAAGGCAACCTGCGGGTAGGCGAGGCTCACGGTGGTTAAGAGCTCTGCAATGCTCGCATACTCAACCCTCTCTCCTCTTAAAAATTTCTTCCTCGCAGGGGTGTTGAAAAAGAGGTCAGATACCTCTATGGATGTTCCTACGGGCATCCCTTCTTCCCGAACAGATTGTATCTCTCCACCGATAGCCTCAACTTTTGTACCCACCTGTTGTGAGCTGTTTCTGGTCCGTAACGTCATCCGAGAAACCGACGTAATAGAAGAGAGCGCCTCGCCCCTAAAGCCTAGACTATGTATAGTAAAAATATCTTCGAACTCTTTAATTTTGCTTGTGGCGTGGCTCTTTAAACAAAGTACCGCATCTTCTCGGTCCATCCCTGCCCCATTGTCCACTACTTTGATGAGATTCTTCCCCCCATGCCTTACGGTGGTTGCAATCATCGTGGCCTGAGCATCGAGTGCATTCTCTACGAGCTCTTTTGCCACTGAGCTGGGACGTTCAATCACCTCACCAGCGGCAATCTTGTTTACGATCTGTTCTGGCAAAATCCTTATCGATCCCATGGTATCTCACATCTCTCTCTCGCAAGGCTTCAGTTCACTATAAACCCTGCGGTGAGCCAGAAGAGGAGGAAGAGGTAATTTTTTCCTTTAACTGTTGAAGCCTGTTGAGTGCCTCGAGAGGGGTCATCTCATCAATAGCAAGCTCCCCAAGCTCTTTGACCACAGGGTGGGTGATCATCCGCACCGACTGCTCAGAAACTGCTCGCGAAACCCTTTTGTGGGAAATGTTTTGGGCAACATCCTCACCCTCCAAATCTTTAAAGAGGGGAAGAGCTTTTAAGGAAGCTGTCTTCCCCTTCTTTCTCAATTTTTTAGCGAGCGCCTCCTCTGAAATCTTTTCTTCTTCAAGATAGGCGAGTATCTCTTGTGCCCTCTCCACCACCTCCTTAGGTAATCCCGCCAATTTACCCACGTGAATGCCATAGCTTCTGTCTGCGCCCCCTGGCACGATTTTTCTAATAAACACGATCTCCTCACCCACTTCACGGGCGGTAATATGGTAGTTCTTTACGCCTTTGAGAGAATGTTCCAGTTCGGTGAGTTCATGAAAGTGGGTCGCAAAGAGGGTTTTGGGTCTCGGACCTTCACTTCGATTGAGGAACTCACCAACCGCCCAGGCGATACTCACCCCATCATAGGTAGAGGTGCCTCTCCCTATTTCATCCAGGATGACCAAGCTTTTAGGACTGGCATTATTTAAAATGTTAGCAGTCTCAATCATCTCTACCATGAAGGTACTCTCACCCCTGGCGAGGTTATCAGAAGCACCAATGCGGGTAAAAATTTTATCTATCAAGCCAATGTGGGCATACCCTGCCGGTACAAAAGAACCCATCTGTGCCATAAGCACGGTAAGCGCCACTTGGCGGATGTAGGTTGATTTGCCCGCCATATTAGGTCCGGTAATGATAAGCAGCTGATTATCCTCCTGATCGAGCAGGGCATCGTTTTCTATAAACTGGCCCTCTCCCAAAACCCTTTCCACCACCGGGTGACGCCCCGCTTTGATAACAATGGTCGAATCCTCACTGATCTCTGGCTTGAGGTAGTTATTCTTCATTGCTACCGTAGCCAACGAAATGAGCACGTCCAGAAGTGCGACTGCATCAGCGCTTCGCTGTATCTCACGAACATAGGTAAGGAGACGCTGTCTAATCTCCTCAAAAAGTTCATACTCAAGGGCATGGGCCTTCTCTTCTGCACCTAAAATTTTATTCTCCATCTCTTTCAAATCCGGGGTGATGAATCGCTCCGTATTCACCAACGTCTGTTTGCGAATGTAGTTGTCGGGTACCAAGGAAAGGTTAGGTTTGGTCACTTCAATATAGTAACCGAACACCTGGTTGAAGCTCACCTTAAGTGACTTAATCCCGGTTCTCTCTCTTTCCTGGTTTTGTAAATGTGCCACCCACTGTTTCCCATGCCTAGATACATCGCGAAGCTCATCAAGTCCCGCATGGTATCCTCTTTTAATTAATCCCCCCTCTTTGGTAGAAAAGGGCGGTTGCTCTACTATGGCATTTTCAATCAATACCACGAGATCCTTTAATTCAAAAAGCTCCTGCTTTTGTCTCATAATGAGTGACGAGGTAAACGGTGAGATGGCTCCTCGTATCTCAGGAACTACTTTGAGTGACTCTTTCATCGCAATCAGATCCCTCGCAGAGCATACCCCACAGGTAATTCTCCCCAGTAAGCGCTCCATATCGCGAATCGATTTAAGCTGAACCCTCAGCATCCGGAGGCAGTCCTGATTGCTTATAAGACCTTCAATAGCTTCATACCGTTCCCTGATCTGGGGAAGAGAAAGCAGTGGCTGCTTTATCCACTGAGAGAGCAACCGAGCTCCCATGGGGGTTAAGGTTTCATTAAGTATGGTAAAGAGCGTCAGCCCCCTCTTTTCACCTGAGAGCAGTTCTACTAACTCCAGATTCCTTTGTGTCTTTCGATCTACCATCATGTATTCCGAGGAGCGATAGGGGGTGGGTCTCTTGAGGTGTGCGAGAGAGTTATGGAGGTTATCTTTGAGGTAGTAGAGGAGCGCCCCGGCGGCGGATATCCCCACACTGTAGAGAGCAAGCCCCAATCCCTCGAGCGAAATAAGCTGAAACTGTTTTTGCAACTGTCTCTGCGACTCCTCTAGATCAAATACCCAATCCTCGTAGTGATTGACCACTATTGCATGCTCCTTTTTGATGAACTGGAGCAGGGTAGTACGTTCTCTCAATGATTCAGGGATGACTAACTCTTTGGGGGCAATTCGACCCAGTTCATTGAGTAGATCCTCATCATTACTCACCTCGGTAAGTTTAAAAACACCGGTTGAGAGGTCAAGGTAGCTAACCCCCCACAACCCCTCACGGTAAGTGCAGGAAACAATATAGTTGTTTTGAAGAGATAACAGTTCCTCATCATCTAAATTGGTACCAGGTGTAATAATCCTCACCACTTCCCTTTTCACAATACCTTTTGCGGTGAGAGGGTCTTCAACCTGCTCGCAGATAGCTACCTTTAAACCTTCTCTGGTGAGCCGGTTAATATAACCTTTCGCCGCGTGGTAAGGCACACCACACATGGGTACCTTTCCCGAACTTCCTCCGTCGCGTGAGGTAAGGGTGATATCTAAAAGTGATGATGCCTTCTCAGCATCATCAAAAAACATCTCATAGAAATCACCCAGGCGGAAAAATAAGATAGCTCCTGGTACCTTTTCCTTGATAGCTCGATACTGTTTCAACATAGGAGTCATGAACTGATCCAAGAACTTAATTTAGGGATTTGAAAATTGAGGAATTTTTAAATAGCAACAGTCAAACCTGTCTAATTCATCAATCCCTCAATTCCTTAATACCTCAATGCTACATATTGTGCTGAAGGAAAGCATATAATACAATATATTGTATGTCAAGATAAAAAATAAATAACATATTTCTTGACCGGGCAAGAGCAATATAATAAAGGAAATATAAAGAGTTTTAAATAATAAATTTAAAATATGAAGCACGAAAATAAGTAAGCTGGCAAGCTTTCTGATTTCAATATTAGGATTCGGAATTTATACCGTGGACTATTGACCATGAACTATGGATTCGAAGTTTCATCCTGCATCGAGGGATCATGTACCCTGCATCATAGTTTAACTATCACTCATTAATAGTATATTTTAAGTGAAAATAAACCTGAGTATACTAATATGATATGGGGATTAGTTTTTTTTATAAGTGTGATACTGGTGCTCTATGGTGGCACCCAGCTGACACGCTCGGGTGATATGATCGCTGACAAAACGGGGATTGGCAGGGCTTGGATTGGTTTGGTCATTATTTCCTTTGCCACCACCCTTCCTGAACTCACCACCAGTTTAAGCGCCCTCTTCCTGGTAGGTGAACCGGATCTCGCCGCGGGTAATTGTTTTGGCAGTATGGCATTTAATCTGCTCATTGTCATCTTCTTTAACCTTTTTGGACGTGAAAAATCATTCAGGAGAGAAATTAACCGTGGGTTGTTACTCTCTGGAGGACTCAGCATAGTTCTCCTCTCAGCCATTCAATGTTCTATGCTCATAAGGCGTTTCTTCCCCACGGCGATCTTGAGCGTTTGGAATACAGATTTCACCAGCTTACTCATCGTTATCACCTACCTTTTCACCACCCGCTTGATTTTTAACTTCGAAAAGAAATCAGTTTCTTCAAAAGAAATGGGTGTCATATCAAGGTATAAAGAGGATACCTTAGGGAAAAGCTTTCTCCTCTACGGGGTATCCTCTCTTTTCGTATTAGCGGGAGGAATGTTGCTCGCAGAGTCATCCAATCACATTGCTATTATAACCGGCATTGGTCAAACCTTTGTGGGAAGTACCCTAGTGGGGATTGTAACCTCTCTCCCAGAGGTGGTGGTAGGCTTCTCCGCAGTTCGACTGGGAGTGCCAGAGATGGTCTTAGGAAACGTTTTAGGCGCTAACCTCTTTAACCTCATTATCCTAGCACTCTGTGATTTCGTCTACCGTCGTGGAGTTCTTCTCGCCTCGCTTGATTTCACCCACTCTATCACCATCCTCACAGCTATTATGATGACTATTACCCTCTTGGTGAGCCAGCGTTACTACCCTGAGAAAAGGATTGGGCGCCTTAACTGGGGATCAATTAGTCTTATTACCTTCTATGCCATCGGTATAACCTCTCTCTACCTCTTGCAGAGGTAATAAGGTATACTCAGCAGAGGAAATAAAAAAGCATGAGTTGTGAAGAGGAACGCGCGCTTATTGAACCACGAAGAGGGAAAAACGATCCCTCTGTGCACCCACTTGCTATTCTCGTCTTCTCTGAAAGAGAGCTGGAGATGTTCTGTAATTCAGCAGATAACTTCCAACCTCTTAGAAAAAAATTATTTAACAACACCTGTTATGAGCTGAACTACAAAAATAAAATTTTTACCTTGATTGGCCCTGCCCTGGGTGCACCTCTGGCGGTGCTTATTTTGGAAAAGTTAATCGCGCTGGGTGCAAGACAAATCATCGCCTTCGGGAGTGGAGGTTCTCTCCAGAGCAACCTCTCGATCGGAGAATTTGTAATTCCCACGAGCGCGGTGAGTGAAGAGGGCACTTCAGCGCACTATCCCCTTAGCCATCCTCCGGAGGCACACCCCAGGATGGTAGATGCACTCAAGACTCAATGCACACTCGCTAATAAAAGATTTTCTTTAGGAAAGGTGTGGACCACTGACGCCCCCTATCGTGAGATGGTGGAGAAGGTCAAAAAGTATCAGGCTGAAGGTATCCTCGCAGTAGAAATGGAGATGTCCGCACTTTTCACGGTTGCCTGTTTTAGGAAAGTTGAGCTTGGTGGGTTACTCGTAATCTCTGATGAGCTTTGCGACCTTACGTGGAAGTCGGGATTTGAGAGCAAGGCATTTCTCTCAGGACTCCGCGAGGGCTGTGAAATCATCCTCAACACCGCCGC
>CAYYOQ010000003.1:0-30897 GCA_964473235.1 uncultured Thermodesulfobacteriota bacterium
AAAATTCCATAACCTCTATTCTTCTTTTGCAAAAACCTAACCGGACAATGCTGAAATGTACTAAAAATAATATTTACGTTATTTATCTATTAAATTTCTAAAAATGGATACATATTACACATGTGTCATTTAATTTTAATGGTCTTAAATAATAAAACATTATTTAAAAGATAGTTACTGTAGTTAAAGTTTAAATAATTTAATATCTAATTTAATTTTAATTAATAAAAACAAAATAATGTTTTTAACTTATTGATTAATTAATATATTTTTAAAATACATTCAAATGGTATGAGTTATGCTTATTTAACAAACATCTTACTATAAAAAGTAAGATTTTATAGGTTTGCAAAAGGCAAACTATTCGAAAGGATAGGACGCAAAGCCATCGGCCCTTAAGCAATTTGCAGGGTAGCGAGGTTGCCAAGCTATAAGTAGGTTGATATTGAGAAACCTATCCTTTCGAGAAAAAGGATGGGTTTCTTAATGAAGAGATTCTACAAGGCAATATTAATTATTTTTCTTCTTTTTAACCTCTCTACTTTTACCGATATGTCTTATGCAGATGATAGTGGAGGTAGTGGTGAGGGATACATTTTGTTAAATCTTCACTGGTCTGAAGGCGAAATAAGCGTGAATAGTTTTAAAAAAGTTTCTGGTTTTTCAAAAAAGTGTCTAAAAGTGATCGCACATCAACCATATTTTTACACTCTTCTCGATGAAAATGGAGAGATAATCACAGCGGATTGTTTTAAGATTCCTAAAAAACTCTTTTATGATTATTTTGACGAATCTATAGGTGAACTTACAGGAGGCAAATTACAAAGAGATGAGTGTGATTTTGTAGTAAGAGTGCCTTATAATTTTAAGGCAAAACAAATAACGTTCTATAAGGGAAACATGCCATCAAGCACTATGAATTCACAAAAGCTCTTTGATCAATCTAATGAATATGAACTATTAGGAACAGTAAATTTTTAAGAAGGTTACAAAAAAGTATTTTATGAAAATCAAAATGCAAAAGGAAAAGTCATGCTTCGGTATGCTACTTTTAACAGTGGCATTCTTAGTGTTAACTCCTTACCCTTCATTAGCACAATTTCTGGTAGAAAAGATACAAAACAACGGGAATGATGACAATAGAATGGTATGGGTAATTATGGGTGATGGTTATACTTCTCCGCAATTGGATGACTTTCATCAAAATGTTGATAACATTATTGATAAAATTTTTAGCACCTCACCTTGGAGTGGTTATAAGAATTTTATTAATGTTTATAGAATAGATGTTATTTCAAATGAATCGGGTGCTGACCATCCTTCGAGCAGTCTATATGTTAATACTGCTCTGGATGCAACTTTTGATACCTATGGTATAAGCCGATTACTGACGGTTGATGATTCCAAAGCGTTTGATGTCGCCTCAGAAGTTCCTTCTTTTGATGCGGTGATGGTTCTTGTCAATGATCAACAATACGGCGGCAGTGGTGGCGCTACCATTGCTTTTTCAAATCATGAAAAAGCTGGTCTTATTGCCCTCCATGAGATAGGTCATCTTATTGGAGACTTGGCTGATGAATATGAAACGTCCTATCCGGGGTATCCGGAAGGAGACAGCGAACCTAACGTAACCTATCAAACGGAATACGAATACATAAAGTGGAAAAATTGGATTGAAGGTGGTACCCCTCTTCCTACTCCCGAGGATAACGATTACGGAACAGGACTCTATGAGGGAGCACGGTATCTATCTGAAGGTATTTACAGGCCCAACCACAATTGCATCATGAGAAGTCTTGGTGTGCCATATTGTCCCATATGCTCAGAAGCTTTGGTGCTCAGTCTCTATAACTACGTTGATCTTATTGATAGCCAAATCCCAAATTTGACAAATCTCTTCCTCTCATCAGATTTAAATACTATTCAATTTAGAATCGAGCTGGTAGACCCCAGTAGCGATGCTGTGGGTATGGGCTGGGAAATAGATGGTACTGTTCAGCAAAATGAAAATAGCAATACCCTCACGGTTGATATGGGTACTATTACCAAAGGTGCACACAAGGTAACTGTTCTCGCTGCTGATTTTACCTCATTGGTCAGGAACGATCCACATGGAGTGCTCTTGTCTTCTAGAAGCTGGAATTTAGAAAAGGAATCAGTAAGTGGTGTTATTGAAGGAATTGTGGTGAATGCCGTTACCCAGCAGGACATTGAAGGAATACTAATTGAAACCCAGGGAGGCGAGTATTCAACTACCAGCGGGGCAGATGGAGGTTTTAAATTATCCCCAGTCAATGAAGGTATCTACGATATTACCACAAACAGTGAAAGGTATAACCCTTTTTCAAGAAGTAATATCGCTGTAACTGATGGTGAAATTACTACCATTGATATTTCACTAGAACCTCGCTTTACTACCTATTCCATATCAGGAAATGTCTTAGGAAGTGTTAAGGAAGGAATTACAGTAGAGCTTAAGAAAGGAGACAGGGTATTTCTTTCAGCAGCAACAGACATCCAAGGGAAATACTTCTTTAATGGTGTGGAAAGTGGGTCTTATATAGTGATTCCTACTCTGAATGATTATAACCTTATCCCTCCACTCCATGAATTGGAGGTAGACAATAGGGACCTCACTAATATTAATTTTGAGATTCTTGCAGGCCCCTGTCCTGCAGAAGTTCTTTTAGAAGAACAACCCTCTTCGCTTGACCTTTTGAGAACTTTTAGAGATAGCATTTTGACCAAAAATGGACTTGGCAAACACTATACTAGACTCTACTACGAACATGCAGCTGAATTAGCCAGCCTTATCAAGACACAGGAAGACATTAAAGTAAAATCTGCTGAGCTCCTGATGCAACTCATCCCTACTATTGCAATGCGCATTGATAGACAAGAGATGGTTTTAGGAGAGGGTGTAAGAGGGAGAATTAATGCATTGATTGGTCAAGTAGAACGCTACGCTAGTCCACCACTAAAGGAGGCGTTAACTATAATTAAGCGAGATTTGAGAAGTAAAAGGGTACTTTCTCAATTGGGAGTAATCAGTCAGTGAAATGAGATTTTCTTTCAATTAGCACAAACGAAAGGAGGGCTCTATACCGTCCTTTCGTTTGTGCCTCGAGACCCTCCTATACACTCAGTTTTTTACAGCAGTAAATAGTTTTACATCCTCCACAGGCTCACCCCCTAATATAGTTCACCACTAGATCACCGACCTCCGTGGTGGTATATCCCATCTTTCCTGCGGAGAGGCTTTTTAAATCGTGAGCCACCACCTTCATAATAGCTCGCTCTACTAAAAGTGCTGATTCTTCCTCACCTAAATGTTCCAGCATCATCTGGCATGCAGCAATAGCTGCAAGAGGGTTTACCATATTCTTGCCTGTGTACTTAGGTGCAGACCCACCAATGGGTTCAAACATAGAGGCACCCTCTGGATTGATGTTTCCTCCCGCGGCAATTCCCATTCCTCCCTGGATCATTGCACCCAGATCGGTAATAATATCACCAAACATATTATCCGTCACGATTACATCAAACCACTCGGGGTTTTTCACCATCCACATACAAATAGCATCCACGTGGGCATAGTCGGTAGCAATGCCAGGATACTCTTTTCCTACCTCGTCGAATACCCTCTGCCATAAGTCATGCGCATAGGTGAGTACATTGGTTTTACCACACAAGGTGAGTTTCTTTCTCTTGCCTCGCTTCTCACACAATTTGTAGGCATATCTCACACATCGCTCTACGCCTTTGCGGGTATTGATAGATTCCTGAATGGCAATTTCATCAGAAGTACCCCTCTTGATAAATCCACCGCTTCCTACATAGAGGCCTTCCGTATTTTCCCTCACCACCACAAAATCAATATCATCAGGCCCTTTATCTTTCAAAGGGGTTTCAACACCAGGGTAGAGCTTCACCGGTCTCAGGTTAACGTATTGATCCAGGCCAAACCTTATTTTAAGCAGAATGCCCTTTTCCAAGATTCCTGGCTTCACCTCAGGATGGCCTATCGCCCCTAGATAAATCGCATCGGTACTCCTGAGTTCTTCTAGTAATACATCAGAAAGGGTTTCACCGGTTCTTTTATACCGTTCACCCCCGAGATCATAGTGCACAGTTTCATATTTGAAACGAGCTTTTTGCGAAACCGCTTTAAGTACTTTGAGCCCTTCATTTATTACCTCAGGCCCCGTTCCATCGCCAGGGATAACTGCTATTTTATACATGGACAATTTCCTTGCTGAAAAGGTTAATATTTAATGCCGTTTTTTAACGGTTTGCTTCTCCACCGCATACTTCATCAATCCGCCATGGGCAAAGATTTTATGAATGAAGGGAGGTATAGGCTCAGCTTGATAGGTGTGATCGCGAGTAAGATTTCTAATTATACCGCTATGAGTATCAACTTCAATTTCATCGCCTTCTTCTATATCATCTACCGCCTCCTGACAAATGATAACAGGCAACCCTACATTAAAAGCATTTCGGTAAAAGATACGGGCATAGCTCTTGGCTATAATACAAGATATACCGGCAGATTTTATGGCAATGGGTGCATGCTCCCTTGAACTTCCGCAACCAAAGTTTTTTCCTGCCACCACAATATCGCCCCAACGAACTTTTAAAGTGAATTGAGGGTTGATATCCTCCATGCAGTGTTTGGCAAGTTCTCTAGGGTCTGTAGTATTAAGGTAGCGTCCGGGAATAATGAGATCAGTATTAATATCAGCACCAAATTTCCAACACTTTCCTCTCATATGCTCACTCCCGTTCTAAAAAATAGCTTTTTAATTATGGATTCACCCCAATAGCTTCAGGGCTACAGATACATCCCTTTACTGCTGAGGCAGCGGCGACCGCAGGATTGGAGAGGTACACTTCGCTTTCTTGATGTCCCATGCGACCCACAAAGTTACGATTGGTGGTAGCAAGAGCCCGTTCTCCTTGTGCAAGGATACCCATGTGTCCTCCTAAGCAGGGCCCACAGGTAGGAGGACTGATGATACCTTTGGCATCAATGAATATTTCGAGAAGTCCCTGTCGCAGCGCCTCCCGGTAAATATAGGGAGTCGCTGGGATTATAATCATACGTACATAGGGTGCAACCTTCCTTCCTTTTAATACCTTTGCCGCAATTTGAAGATCTTCAAGCCGCCCATTAGTACAGCTACCGATCACCACCTGGTCTATGGGAATATCACCAACTTCGCTTATACCCCTCACATTTTCTGGTGAGTGAGGAAAGGCCACCTGAGGTTCTATCTGGTCAACCTTGTACTCTTTAATTTCATGGTAGTGAGCATTAGCATCACTCATACATATCATCATCTGATTTTGATCCGGTACTCTGCCTTTGAGATAGCTGATGGTACTGTCATCTGCAGCGATAATACCATTTTTCGCACCTGCTTCTATCGCCATGTTAGCCATGGTAAATCTGTCTGACATGGGGAGATGGTGAATTACCTCTCCAGTAAATTCCATTGCCATATAGAGGGCACCATCAACGCCAATATCCCCAATGGTGTAGAGGATGAGGTCTTTACCTCCTACCCAGGGATTCAACGCACCTTTATAAATAAATTTAATGCTTTCAGGCACTCTAAACCAGATTTCTCCAGTCACCATAGCCGCTGCTACATCGGTGCTTCCCACACCGGTGGCAAATGCGCCAAGTGCACCATAGGTACAGGTGTGACTATCCGCTCCTATTACTACGTCTCCTGATTTCACAATCCCCTTTTCAGGAAGCAGGGCATGTTCAATTCCCATTTCACCTCCCTCATAGAAATGGGTGAGGGCCTGCTCCTTGGCAAACTCCCTCAGTAGACGACACTGTTCTGCCGAGGATATATCCTTATTGGGGGCAAAGTGATCTGATACAAGTACAACTTTTTCTTTATTAAAAACCTTCTTCACACCCGCAGCATGAAACTGCTCAATCGCGAGTGGGGCGGTGATATCATTTGCGAGTACAATATCAACCTTTGCCTCAATCAACTGCCCCGGTGTTACCACCTTAAGTCCTGCATGAGAGGCCAGGATTTTCTCTGTAATAGTCATTCCCATTAATGTTCTCACCCTCAGGTAGTAGCTTTTTTACTTATAAAATAGGCAAGAGTAAAAACAAAGAGAGGGATTTTACTCATCCTTACATTTTGCTCTTGCCTCTCAAAGTACTATAGATAGCTCTTAATAGGGTTTTGTTTTAAGTATTCCAGTCTATTGAGGGCATTGATGTAGGCGAGCACACTTGCCATGATGATGTCGGTGTGAGCACCTCTGCCCACCATCTCTTTCCCATCCTCCTCTAGTCGAACGGTCACCACACCTTGCGCATCGGTCCCACCGGTGATTGCATCAACACTATACTTTAGCAACGTGCTTTTAGTCTTAGTGATTTTTGCAATAGTCTTAAATGCGGCGTCAACCGGTCCATCACCCATGCCAACATCTTTAATAAGTTCACCTTCTACCTCCATCTGAACAGTCGCCGTAGGAATAGCAAAGCTGCCACTTACCACATTCATGTTGATAAGCTTATAGTTATCAGGTGCTCTCAGTACCACTTCGGCAACTATTGTTTCTAAATCTTCATCATAGAGATTTTTCTTTTTATCAGCGAGCTCCTTAAATCGAGTAAAAACCTTATTCAGATCCTCATCAGGCAGCTCATACCCTCTTTTCTTTAAGTCATCCTTCAACGCATGTCGACCTGAGTGTTTTCCCAACACCAGGGTACTCTTCTTCAACCCTACAGACGCAGGGGTCATAATCTCATAGGTAATTTTGTCTTTGAGCAGCCCATCGGTATGAATACCCGATTCATGAGCAAAGGCATTGGCTCCCACTATTGCCTTGTTGGGCTGCACCCCTACTCCCGTAATGCGAGTGAGAAGCTTACTAGTGTTATAAATTTCCTCTGTGTCTATAGTAGTTTCAAGTTGGGCGTAATCCTTCCTTGTGTAGAGAATCATCACGACCTCTTCGAGGGAAGTGTTTCCTGCACGCTCGCCTATACCATTGATGGTACACTCCACCTGACGCGCACCATGTAAAAGGGCGCTGAGAGAGTTTGCCGTTGCCAATCCCAAATCATTATGGCAGTGAACACTAATGACCGCCTTCTCAATGTTAGTCACTTTTTGTTTTATATAGCTAATTAACTCACCAAATTCTGTAGGAATAGCGTAGCCTACCGTGTCCGGTATATTGACGGTGATGGCTCCAGCATCGATTGCTGCTTCAACGACCTGACAGAGGTACTCACGGTCGCTCCTTGTGGCATCCATCGCAGAAAATTCTACATTCTCAGTATAGGACTTGGCCCTTTTAACAGCGGCAACTGCCATCTCTACTACTTCATCCCTGCTTTTTCTCAGCTGGTGGGTAAGATGGATGTCAGAGGTAGAAATGAAGGTATGGATGCGGGGGAAGGCAGCGTTTTTAATCGATCCCCAAGCACTATCGATATCTTTCTGGTGAGCACGAGCCAGTGCAGCAACCTGAGAATCTTTAATTGAGTCAGCAATCAATTTGACCGCATCGAAATCTCCTTGAGATGCCACCGGAAACCCTGCCTCAATCACATCAACACCCAGTTTTTCAAGCTGCTTAGCCATCCTCAGCTTCTCAGGTATGTTCATGCTGAATCCCGGAGATTGCTCTCCATCTCTCAGCGTCGTATCAAAAATTATAACCTTTTCCAAGGTACTACCTCCTACTTGTTAGGGAATATTTGTATACGTCTTGGTATCTTCAAGTCTTGCCTGCTGGATTCTCCTCTTTCTTACCATGAGGAGATACCCTATAGGACCTGAGAGGGTATAGATTCCTACCGCAACAAAAAGGAAAATCTCAGGTTCACCGATGAAGAGAATTAATATAAGAATTAGTGCTACGAGAACATTAAATGGTCTCCTTCTCTTAAAATCGAAATCCTTAAAACTTTGATAGTGAATGGTGCTCACCATAAGAAGCGCTAGTAAACAGGTCATCAATGGTATAGCAACCATTTTTACCTCACCAATTCCCATACTATGAAAGAGGATTACTGTGGTTGCAATCATCGCAGCTGAAGGGGGGCTTGGTAACCCATGGAAGTACTTGTTTTCTAGAGAGCTTGATTGTACATTAAATCGGGCTAATCTGAGGGCAACGCATATTATATAAAAAAAGGTTACTAGCCACCCCCACCTTCCGAAGGGCTGAAGAGCCCAGAGATATACCAACACTCCAGGAGCTATTCCAAAGCTTATCATATCAACAAGTGAGTCATAGTGCTCGCCAAACCTACTCACCGAGTGTATTATGCGGGCAATCCTACCGTCAATAGAATCAAACGCCCCCGCGAGGAGTATTAGCCATGCTGCCTGCAAGAAATTATCTTTAATAGATGAGGTGATAGAATAAAATCCGCAGAAAAGGCTAAGCGAGGTAAAAATACTGGGAAGGAGGTAAATCCCCCTTTGCATACTTCTCTTACCTCTCCCCTTTCTTAACGTTACCCCACTCATAGTTACCTGCCTATCCTGTGTGAACTTTGTGTATAATTATGTAAAAATTTTTAATTAGCCTTTCTTCCCTCAATTCCGCGAGTTATCTTTGAGATTTTTTTGGCAAGCTCTTTCGGACGGAGCGCACGTGTGGCTTGTCCCGCCAACCACATCTCAGAATTAGCCATAGTGTTTAGTTCTCTCGCTAACTGTTGCTGGTAGTCTGTTTTACCACAGGCAGAAAGTACCCGTCGAGTTTCCACACCAGATTTTACCCTTTGATAAAGTTCTCTGAACACAGGCATGACAGCCTTTTTGAAACGCGGTCTCCAGTCAAGTGCACCACGTTGTGCGGTAGCGGAGCAGTTTAAATACATCCAATCCATGCCATTCTCTCCCACCAGCTTGATGAGGCTTTCTGTGAGCTCTTCTACCGTTTCATTGAAGGCTTCGCTGGGGCTATGCCCATGTTTACGAAGCACCTCATACTGTGCTTCCATGATGGCTGCCAGGGCACCCATCAGTACACCACGCTCACCCGTCAAGTCACTATATACCTCATGGGCAAAGGTTGTGGGGAAGAGATATCCCGCGCCAATAGCAATACCCAGTGCGATACAACGTTCCCAGGCACGGCCAGTAGCATCCTGTTCTATTGCAAAGCTGGCATTGATCCCTGCACCTGAGAGGAAATTGCGCCTTAGTGAAGTGCCTGACCCCTTGGGTGCAACCAGAATCACATCAACATTTTTAGGAGGAATAACTCTCGTTTGATTACTGTACACAATGGAGAACCCATGGGAAAAATAAAGGGCATTTCCTGGCGCAAGATTTTTCTTGATCAGTGGCCAGATTGCTTTCTGTGCTGCATCGGAAACGAGCATTTCAACTATGGTGCCACGGTGTGCAGCCTCTTCTATTTCAAAAAGGTCTTTTCCTGGTTTCCAGCCATCCCTTATTGCACGATCCCAATCTCTTTTGAATTTCTTAGCTTGTCCCACAATTACCCTAAAACCGTTGTCTTTCATATTAAGGGACTGGGCAGGTCCCTGCACTCCGTAGCCAATCACCGCAATGGTTTCGTCCTTAAGAACCTCACGTGCCTTAGGCATAGAGAATTCTTTACGGGTGATCACCTTTTCCTTAATACCACCAAAGTTGATTATTGCCATACCACTAGTCCTCCTCTCGATGCGCTACCTCTTCACCTGTAATGTGAGTTGATTCACTTGTTAAGTTTTCTGCCTTCTTGTTCCTTACTACCCTTGATTTACGCCCTCTTATGAGGGCAGCACTGCCAGTCCGTGCTACCTCTTTGATTCCCAGAGGAAGAAAGAGGTCAAGGATTGCATTGATTTTATTTTCGTCCCCAGTGATCTCTACCGTATAGCTTTCAGGACTCACATCTAACACTTTTCCTCTAAAAATATCTACGATACTGAGGATTTCTGGTCGCGTTTTATCAGTAACTGTTACTTTGATGAGAGCAAGCTCCCTGCCCACATACTCATTATTCTTAAAATCTATCACCTTGATCACGTTTATCAACTTATTAAGCTGTTTGATGATTTGCTCAAGAATCTGATCATCTCCTGTGGTGAGAATGGTCATTCTGGAGATTTGGGGATCAAGGGTTTGAGCTACCGAGAGGCTTTCAATATTAAAGCCTCTCCCACTAAATAACCCCGCTACTCGCGATAGAACCCCTGGTTTATTTTCAACCAATAGTGAAATAGTGTGTTTCATCGCAGCTCCTCACCTATAACAGTATCATATTATCAATAGGGGCCCCTGCGGGAACCATGGGATATACACCTTCTTCCTGCTCAACTATAAAATCCATAAGAACAGGTTTCGGCGACTGAAGCGCTTTTTTAATCACTGGAATAACTTCCTTTGTTTTAGTAGCTCTCAATCCCACTGCACCATAGGCTTCTGCTAACTTCACAAAGTCAGGAGAAACCTCCAGAGAAGTTGCAGAGTAATTTTTATTGTAGAACAGTTCCTGCCACTGTCGTACCATACCTAGGTAACGGTTATTCAATATAGCAACTTTCACAGGTAACTTGTATTGCACTGCCGTTGCCAGTTCCTGGATATTCATCTGGATACTTCCATCACCTGCAATATCAATAACCATTTCTTGGGGAAAGGCCACTTGTGCACCGATTGCAGCAGGGAAACCATATCCCATAGTGCCCAGTCCTCCTGAGGTAAGAAGCTTTCGGGGTTGTTCGAAGTTATAATATTGTGCTGTCCACATTTGGTTTTGGCCTACTTCGGTAGTGATAATGGCTTTACCCTTGGTGAGATGATATAACTGTTCAACCACATACTGTGGCTTTATCATATCCTTTTGCTGATAGGCCAGGTTATGCTTACTCTTCCACTTAAGAATCTGGGCAAACCAGGGTTTTCGAGAGGATCTCCAATTTGTTTTTTTACTCTCCTCGAGAAGGGAGCGAAACTTCTTTAACACATCCTTTGCGTCTCCAACAATTGGTATATCCACTCTCACATTTTTGCTGATGGAAGTAGGATCGATATCAATGTGAATAATTTTAGCATAGGGAGCAAATTTAGTCACGTCTCCTGTAACTCTATCGTCAAACCGAGCTCCAATGGCAATCAAGAGGTCACAGTTGGTTGTTGCCATATTAGCCCGATAGGTTCCGTGCATTCCCAGCATACCTAGTGAGAGTGGGTCGGTACCTGGAAAACATCCTAATCCCATAAGGGTGGTGGTAACCGGTATCTGCAGGGTGTGGGCAAATTCAGTAAGCTCCTTAGCAGCACTCGAAGAGACGACACCTCCACCAGCATAGATTAAAGGTTTTTTAGCATTGAGAATTTCACTGAATGCCCATTTTACTTGTTTCATGTGACCTGCATAGGTCGGTTTGTATCCCTGTAAATGCAGATGCTCAGGATAGTGAAAGCTCGTTGACGCCTTAATCACGTCTTTGGGGAGATCAATCAATACCGGCCCATACCTACCGGTTCTTACGATATGAAATGCCTCTTTGATTGTCGTAGCGAGCTCATCAATAGCCTTTACCAGATAGTTGTGCTTGGTACAGGGGCGGGTTATTCCAACAATATCTGCTTCCTGGAATGCATCATTTCCAATCAGCATAGTAGGAACTTGCCCTGTAAAAACAATGATAGGGACTGAGTCCATGTAAGCGGTAGCCAATCCTGTCACGGTATTAGTAGCACCAGGACCAGAAGTTACCAGACACACACCTACCTTCCCAGAAGCACGCGCGTAACCATCAGCCGCGTGGACTGCAGCCTGCTCATGCCTCACTAAGATGTGCCTAATAGTGGGGTGGTGTTTCATTTCATTATAGATATCCAGTACCGCACCACCGGGGAATCCAAAAATGTCAGTTACACCCTCTTTCTTTAAGGACTCAAAAAATATTTGAGCTCCTGTTTTTTCCTTCATCACTACACCTCTTTGCAAGTCAGGAAGCTGAGCGATACTTTTTTAAAATAATCTCAATCTTGTCTCTTCCAGCCAGCTTCAGTTTTTTTATCCTCTTTTGTTCAATTTCATCATCCACAGTGAGATACGCTTTTTTATTGAGTTCCCCTAATCTTTTTTCAAATATCTGGTGATCTTCTACATACCTTCTCAGCTCTTCATCATGGCTTATATGCTTTTCAATCAACACTCTATCTTTTACTTCCATCGGATCTGCTCCCCCTCCTTAACAGGACTAGTGTACGCCGCACCATAAAAATATAATACTACTCGATAGTTGTCAACATGCTATCCTCTTTTTTTTCATTTAATTTCTGCCTCTGATGGTCTCACATAGAGTGGTATGATGGCGTCGCTGTGACTTACCTCTCCATTCTTGAACTTTTGCAGGGCAAGGTAGGTAATAGTTGAGGCCTTAGGATACCTAAGTGCGGGAGGTGCAAAGAGGGCCTTTTCCTTAAGCCGGTCGCCTATCATTTTCCCATACACGTCTACGCCATCTCCCAGAAAAATTACCTCTTCTTTAATCTCATCTAAAAGTTTCTGTGGCGTGATTGCTCTCTCAGCGGTGAGTTTTGTAAGAAGCTGACCACCTTCACCCCTATAAAAGGCGGTATACACTTCACCCTTGCGTGCATCTACTACAGGGCACACCAAGACGTTTTTACTAAAACATACATTCTGTGCTAGCCCATCAAGAGAAGGTATTCCTACCACTGGTTTATGAGTTGAGAATGCCAAGCCTTTAATTATACTCACTCCGATCCTCAGGGAGGTAAACGAGCCTGGACCTAATGTTAACGCAAAACCATCAATGTCTCGAATAGAGAGGGAGAGGACGTTTAGCAGGTGGTCTATCAAAGGGAGTATGATGTCGGAATAGGTTTCCTTAATTCGTATCTGGTATTCACCCAAGAGTTGGTCATCTTCGCTCAGTGCGATGCTTCCAATCATAGTTGAGGTTTCAAGTGTCAGTATTTTCATCGAAAGAAATAAGGGTACGTCAACAGTTATCTCCAAGGGAAGAACTCTAAGTATTTTTTAGGAACAGATCTCATGATATCATTATAGGTAACCGTTAAGAGGAGGAGGAGGAGGAGTGCAAAGCCTACTTTTTGCGCCAATTCAATTTTTTTGGTCTCGAGAGGTTTTCTTCGGATGAGCTCGATCAAAAGAAAGAAGAGATGACCTCCATCAAGGATGGGAATGGGAAGAAGATTTAACACACTTAAGTTTATGGAAAGAAAGGCGGTAAAAATGAGGAGAGAGGAAAATCCCGTCTTTGCTGCACTGCCGGTCATCTTCGCAATAAGTATAGGACCGCCTAGTGTTTTGATGGAAAGCTTATAAGTGAAAAGCTTTCCTAGCGCCCAAAGGGTAAGCCCCGTCATCTCAATGACTTGGTTAAACCCCTCTTTAAGTGAAGAGAGAAAGTCAAATTTCTTTAAAATAGTTTCGTCAAGTTGAATGATCCCAATTTTTCCACTTACCTTTATACCGAGAGCATCATTCCCATTCGACGTCACAGTAAAAGAGAGGTTCTGTCCATCGCGATTCACCCCCAGGGTGAGTTGTGTTCCCTGTGGAAAGGTATCATTTATAAGAGCATTCTTCCAGTGCACTACCTCCGAGCCATTAATGCTACGTATGATGTCTCCCTCTCTTAGCCCTGCGAGCTCGGCGGGTGATTTTTCTACAATTTTCTCGATCATCGTGGACGGGGTAAGGCTCATTGTTACACGCTTCCCTTCCCTTTCAATGGTGAGAGATATCGTTTCTCCTAGGTAGTCTTTAACAAGTTCTGACATCTGCAGCCAGTGGGTTATTTCAGTACCCTCTATTTTTTTTATGTGATCTCCTGGTTTGACACCTGCTTTCTCTGCAGGCGAATCGTCAACTATTCCTCCTACTCGAGCATCCATCTGCGGGAAGAGTCCCGGTGTTCCCGACAACGAACTATCTGAAGGAAGAGAAAGTACTTTTTCTTGAATTCGACCGTCCCTTTCAAATTGTATCGATACTTTTTCTCCCTGTTGAGACTGAGAGAGGGTAGTGAACACTTTCCAATCCTTTACCTCCTTTTTATTCACCGCAATAATTCGGTCTCCCCTCTGTAAACCTGCACCTTTGGCAGGAGAATTCTCTGCCACCCACTGTACTATTGGCGGTTGGTCTAAATAGGCAGGAATTTGAATACCAATAATATACACCAAGGGGAGGAGTATAAATGCTAAAAAGTAATTCATGAGAGGCCCTGCAAAAACGATAGACCATCGCACCCCTATACTGCGCGAACCAAACTCTCGAGGGTCATTGGTAAGTAGTTCATCAGGATTTTCACCGGTAAGCTTTACGTACCCGCCCAAGGGTATTGCAGAAATCATATACTCTGTTTCACCCCTCTTGAACCCTATGAGCTTCGGGCCAAAACCCAATGAAAACTTTTCCACTCCCACCCCTGTTCTCTTCGCAACTATAAAATGGCCGAACTCATGAACAAAAACCAGTATCCCAATCACGATGGTAAAAGAAATTAAAGTAATCATGGTACCCCAACCTGTGTGTTAGAAGTTAATTTTCCCATTGCAGAGACGTAGCTAGTTCTTCCGCTTTCGCGCGAGCCCACCTATCAACTTCCATGACCTCCTCAAGGCAAGAAATATTTTGTGGTGAATGAAGACTCATGGCTTTTTCTACAAGTCGTGGAATAGTGGTAAACCGTATCTTTCTTTTTAGAAATGCACTAACTGCTACTTCGTTAGAGGCATTCAAAACCGCAGGCATAGATCCACCTTGCGTTAGAGCACTATACGCTAAACCTAGTGAGGGGAAATTTTTAAGGTTTGGGGGAATAAAACTTAATTTCCTTATATCGAGCAAGTTGAGTGAGAGGAGTTCCGTTGGTATCCTCTCTGGGTAGGAGAGGGCATAAGCTATGGGACCCCTCATATCGGGCATTGAAAGCTGTGCAATCACACTCCGGTCAATGTACTCAACCATCGCATGTACAATACTTTGGGGATGGATGTATACCTTAATCTTTTCTGGTGGGATATCAAAGAGCCAATGTGCCTCAATTACCTCTAATCCTTTATTCATCAGAGATGCTGAGTCGATGGTTACCTTTTTCCCCATCTTCCAGTTGGGATGTGCGAGGGCCTCTTTAGGTGTAACGGTTTCAAGTTTTTTTAATGAATACTTTAAAAAGGGGCCTCCGGAGGCAGTAAGAATAATGGTGTTAATATTTTTTTTACTTTGCCCCTGCAGTACTTGAAAAATAGCACTATGCTCGCTATCAACTGGAACTATCTTCACTCTGTGGTCACGGGCTTTCTTCATCATCAGTTTACCCGCCATTACTAAGGTTTCTTTGTTGGCAAGCGCAATATCCTTTCCACTTTTAATTGCTGCAAGGGTGGGGAGAAGCCCTGCGGAACCCACGATGGCAGACACTACCATATCTGTCTCACTCACGCGTGCAACCTCTTGCATTCCTTCCTCGCCATACACAATTTCTGGTGCGCAATCTCTAGAAAGGTTTCGTTTCAATTCTTTGGCAAGGGTGTCAGTGAGTACCGAAACAATGGTAGGTTTAAAAGTCCTGATTTGCTCTCTTAAGAGGGCAAGGTTAGTTCCTGCGGCAAGACCTACGATGGTAAATCGTTGTGGGAACTGGCGTACCACATCGAGGGTATTTACCCCTATTGAACCAGTTGAACCTAAGACCGATAAACGTTTCAATAGTGTGCCTCATAAAGTGGTGTTACATCCGTAGTCTACCGTATACTAACTTTCTCTTATAGCATTAAAGTCTTATAATAGTACACCAAAGGAGCGGTAAAGAGGAGACTGTCAATACGGTCAAGCATGCCACCATGTCCTGGTAACAGCGTGCCTGAATCTTTTACGCCGTGTATTCGTTTGAGAGTTGATTCACAGAGGTCTCCCAATTGACCAATGGTAGCTATTCCCAATGCGAGGGCAATACTATGTGGTATAGAAAGCTGCTCAAAAAACCAGATCCGGGCAATTAGCGCGGCTACCACACTGGCAATGATGCCTCCCACTGCCCCCTCAACTGTCTTATGAGGACTTGTGGTAGGACAAAGCTTATGTTTCCCCTTGATGCTGCCCATAAAATAGGCCCCGCAGTCTCCGCACCATACAACGAAAAGGGTGAACAATAGCCATTTTTTTCCATCGGCACTGCCTCTGATGAGGATGAGGTACGAGAGAAACATGCTCACATACAGTATACCGAGGGTGACAAAAAGTGGCTTATGTAACAAAAATACCTTTTTGGGATACACTATAAATTGGATGAGCAATAAGGAAAAAATAGTAATGGTGGTAAGTGTTAATAGCCACGTGATAAGCCAACTCTTCTTGCCACATGAATTAAAGCTCACATAATCTTGATAATAGTAGATAGCTACTACACTTGCGAGACCTACCACAATCACGAGTGCGTGTGTGAACAGGTGCTGATGTGAATTAATTTTATTTAACTCAACGAGGGCAAAACCAACTGAGAGCATAATCACCGCTAAAAAATTTGCCTCAGAACCCCAATAAATTAATGAGATCAGAACAGGAATCGCAATAAGTGATGTGATAACCCTTTTTCTTAACACGTCTTTTCACCACTATGGAGTAAGCGATCGAGCAGTATGTCGTTTAATAAATACAGAGAAAAAATAAGGAGGGTGCGAACGTTATAATACACTACTCACCTCTTTGTTGTTGGAACAATTCTTCTTATTTACTATGAAGCATCGTTACCCATTTCAATTCAGACTATAATGCTAACTGATGTGGGGTAAGACCAAATCTCCTCTCTCTTTTCTGGTAGTCTTGTATAGCATCGATTAAATGCTTTCTGGTAAAGTCCGGCCACAGAACATTTGTCACATACAGTTCAGTATACGCCATCTGCCAGAGTAAAAAATTGCTGATGCGAAGCTCACCGCTCGTTCTGATGAGAAGATCAGGATCAGGCAACCCCGAAGTAAAGAGGTAGTGAGAGAACACTTCCTCGTTGATTTGATGGGGAGCGATTTTCCCCTCCAGTATGTCTTTGGTAATTTTTTTAATTGCCATAATAATTTCGCTTCTCCCGCTATAGCTTAACGCCGCGTTAAGCACCATGCCATCATTTTTTTCTGTTTTCTTCATGAGGTCCCTGAGAAACTCAGCCACTTCCTTCGGGAGTTCGTCAATTGTCCCTATTGCATTGAGACGAATATTGTTTTTTATGAGTTCCTTCCCCTCAGCTCGAAGAAAGTTTCGTAAGAGAGTCATAAGTGCCCTTATTTCTCTCCTAGGCCTTTTCCAGTTCTCAGTAGAGAACGCATAGAGGGTGAGCACCCGAATCCCTATCTCTCTACATCCACGAATAATTTCCTTTGCAACCTCAATACCTTTGCGATGACCCGCAATACGGTTGAGCGAACGGTTTTCAGCCCAGCGACCATTTCCGTCCATGATGATTGCTATGTGTTGTGGTAACTTATCTTTAATGAGCTGATCCATAAAACTTATGGTTACCTTATCATACCATTCCCTCAGGGTAACACTGTAGCTATTTGGTTGAAGAAGATCAACTTTACGGAATAAAGAACGAGATGATAAACTGACACATCTCGAGGGGAATGAGTATCGTAGCTAAAGAATAGTATTGAAATTAAAGGTGTATACCAAGAGGGATAGAATGCCAAATTAATAACGTATTCCCTATCGAATGATGGACTGGATCTCACACAGGGACTATCTGGTATAGTAACCACTCTTACACTAATGAGCGTACAATAGTACATAAAAAGTAGGTGCCGAGGTGAACCCTCGGCACCTCTCTACTCTTCTACAATTGCTTCAGTGGGACATACTTCCTTACAGGTGCCACACTCAGTGCACTCCTCCTGATTAATCAAATAGATATCATCTCCCTCGTGAATGGCCTCTGAAGGACACTCCTCGGCACATGTTCCACATGCTACACATTCTTCTGTTATTCTAAAAACCACAAGATCACCTCCTTTGCTCAGCAAGTATGTACCTTGTAGCTACTCAATTTAAAACTCGAGAATCTCTTTTTCCTTTACTGCGGAAATCTTGTCACACTGTGCGACATAGTCATCCGTTACTTTTTGCACTTCTTCATGCTGCTTGAAATAGCTGTCTTCAGATAGCTCTTTATCATTTTTCATTTTTTTTAGTTTCTCATTAATATTCCTTCGGTGGTTCCTCAGGGTAATTTTAGACTCCTCAACCATCTTTTTTACTATCCTCACCAATTCCTTTCTCCTTTCCTCAGAGAGACTGGGTATGGTAATACGTATAACTTTTCCATCATTCATGGGATTCAATCCTAGTTCGGATTTCTGTACAGCCTTCTCTATCTCAGTAATAACAGTAGTATCCCATGGTTGAATAGTAATTAATCTACTCTCCGGGGTAGAGATGGTAGCAATTTGATTAAGAGGAGTAGGGGTTCCATAGTAGTCAAGCTTTATACCGTCAAGGAGGCTGGTAGATGCTCTCCCGGTTCTTATTCCATTCAAGTCCCGCTGAAGTGTCTGGATAGACTTATCCATGTGTTCCTTTAGCTCTTGTAATATGTCATACATAACGTTAGCCCTTTATGATGGTTCCTATGTGTTCACCCAACACCACTCTTTTAATATTACCTGATGTGGTAAGGTTAAAAATAATCATGGGCAATTGGTTATCCATACAGAGGGATACTGCGGTGGCATCCATTACCTTAAGACCCTTATTGAGAACTTCTAAATAGGTAATCTCGCTATACCTTTGTGCATCCTTATACACCATAGGGTCTTTGTCATAAATACCATCAACTTTAGTTGCCTTAAGAATTATCTCGGCGTTTATCTCCATGGCTCTGAGTGCGGCAGCGGTGTCAGCTGAGAAGTAGGGATTTCCCGTTCCTGCCGCAAAGATTACTACTCTCTTTTTTTCCAGATGTCGCGTTGCGCGCCTTCTTATATACGGTTCCGCTATCTGGGGCATGGCAATCGCTGAGAGCACCCTGCTAGGTATTCCCTGCCTTTCAATGGCATCCTGCAGGGCGAGACCATTAATGAGAGTGGCAAGCATCCCCATGTAGTCAGCGGATACCCGGTCAATACCTTGGGCATCAGCTGAGATGCCTCTGAAGATATTTCCCCCTCCGATTACGATACCAACCTCTACCCCGAGCTCAACAACTTCTTTAACTTCGCCTGCGATGCTATTGATGACGGAAGGACTGATGCCATACTTTTGATCACCAGTTAACACTTCTCCACTGAGCTTTAGTAGGATTCTATAATACTTTGGTTTCAATGCGGGGTCCGAGCACATTATTAGTTCAACTCTTCACCGAGCTGATACCTGATAAATCTCCTAATAGAGATATTTTCACCAAGTTTCGCAATCGTGTTAGTAATGACATCCTTGACGGTGAGTTGATCATCCCTAATGTAGGTCTGCTCCATCAAGCACACCTCGGTATAGAACTTTTCCAGTTTTCCCTCTACTATTTTTTGCCATACCTTTTCAGGTTTGCCTGAGCTCTGTGCGTGGGTAAGATAGATTGCTCTCTCTTGCTCAATGACCTTAAGCGGAACATCTTCCTTCTTTATGTAGAGCGGATTGAGCGCTGCGATGTGCATGGTGAGATTTTTAGCAAGCTCTTTAAACTCAAGATTTCGCGCAACAAAATCTGTCTCGCAATTTAATTCCAAAAGCACCCCCACTTTACTGCCAGGATGAATATAGGAAACAATGCCGCCTTCGGTAGTGGCTCGACTTGACTTCTTTGCAGCGGTCATTAAGTTTTTTTGTTTGAGATAGGTAACGGCTTTTTCAAAATCTCCCTTGCTCTCAAGCAGTGCTTTCTTACAATCCATCACGGCACAACCAGTCTTTTCCCGTAACTCTTTCACCAATAATGCGTTAATCTCCATCTCTATCTCTATCCTCCTCACTCACCGGCGATGCTTTCTCATCAGTTTCTTCAGCTTGTTTTATACTTTCAACCTGGATTCTCTCTTCGTACCTCCGTTTTCCTTCTATGCAGGCATCAGCAATCTTAGAGGCAAAAAGTTTGATCGCTTTAATGGCATCGTCATTGCCAGGGATGATGTAATCCACTTCATCAGGATCACAGTTGGTATCTAAGAGACCCACTGACGGTATGGTTAATTTTTTTGCCTCGGCAGCAGCTATCCTTTCCTTCTTGGGATCCACAATGAAGAGTGCTCCAGGAAGGCGCTCCATGTCCTTTATCCCCCCGAGACTATAATTCAACTTAGCAATCTCCCTTTCCATTTCCAGTGCTTCTTTTTTTGAGCACTGCTCAATCCTGCCATCAGACTTTATTGCTTCAAGTTCTTTAAGTTTTTCAACATTTCTTTTGATAGTTCTGAAATTGGTGAGCGTTCCTCCCAGCCATCGATTATTAACATAAAACATGCTGCACCTCTGGGCCTCATCAGCTATCGAGTCTTGAGCCTGCTTTTTAGTACCTACAAACAGTATGCTCTCTCCATTGGATACTACATTCACAATAAATTGATATATCTCTTCAAAGAGCGCAACCGTTTTTTGTAAGTCTATAATATAAATACCATTTCTTGCTCCGAAAATGTAAGGTTTCATCTTGGGGTTCCACCGCTTGGTTTGGTGACCGAAGTGAACACCCGCTTCCAAAAGTTGTTTCATACTAAATATTGTCAAGAGCACCTCACTTTCAAAAATGTTAAATTACTATTGTGAATGTTTTTTATTTTAAAATAGCTTCTTTTGTTAGCATACAGAATATAAATTTGCAAGTGAAAAATAGGTTTCCTTCATAAACTAGTTAACCATTTTTACACTCAAGAATCAAAAGTGGTTACTAGGTTGGGTATGCAGAATTAATTTTTACATATTCAATAGTTAGATCAGTAGTTGCAATTTCAGCTATTCCAGTTCCATGGTGGAGTTTGATAGTTACTTGGTATTTTGGCCTTTTCATGATCTCTTGTGCCTGTAATTTCATGCCATTGTCTACACTCTTTTCTACAACTACTACATTATCGAAAAGAATATCAATCTCTCCTGGGTCAATATCGGCTTCCGCATTTCCAATGGCTGCCATAATACGACCCCAGTTGGCATCCTCACCGTAGATTGCGGTTTTTACCAGACAGGAATTGGCGATCTGGTAGGCAATGCGTTGAGCATCTGTGCAAGTGCATGCACCCTCTACTCGAATATTGATGATTTTAGTTGATCCTTCAGCATCTTTTAGTATAAGAGTAGCTAAATCCACACAGAGAGAGATTAATAATGTTTTGAAAGCTGTAAGTTGAGGAGAGTGCGTATCGAGAAAATCGTTTCTCGCTCTGCCGTTTGCCATCATTATCACCATATCATTGGTACTGGTATCCCCATCTATGGTGATACGATTGAAAGAGAGATCAACTGCCTCCTTTAAAGATTCTTCAAGTAAGTCAGCGTGTACTGCTACATCGCTGAGAATAAAGGAGAGCAGCGTCGCCATTCGCGGCATGATCATGCCCGCCCCTTTTGCAATACCGCACAGCGTTACTTCCTTGTTCCCCATCACCCCCTTTTTTATTACTATTTTAGGAAAGGTGTCAGTGGTCATAATAGCTTCCGCAAAATCGGTGATGCCCTGGGGGGAAAGCGATGCAACGAGGTGGGGGATATTCTTACTTATCCTCTCCATGGGGAGGGGGACACCTATGATACCCGTTGAAGACACTACCACCGAGGTATCGGGAATGCTAAGCTGCCCTGCAACTAATGAACAGAGTTCATGGGCATCCTCAAGTCCCCGAGTACCGGTGCAGGCATTGGCATTACCACTGTTGACAAGGATAGCCTGAGCACTACGTCTTTTTAACTTTTCTTTGGTTACTAGTACAGGGGCGGCCTTTATTTTATTAGTAGTAAACACGCCCACCGTAGTTGCAGGTTCTTCTGAAAAGATGAGGCCTAAATCCTTTTTATTATTCTGCTTAATGCCAGAAGCAATTCCACTAGCCTTAAAACCTGCTACTTTCATGCTCAACCTTTTCTCCTTGTAAAAAAAGCAGTGTAGTCGTTATCCCATAAAACCATCAGATCATTGCCCACAACACTTCTTGTACTTTTTTCCACTTCCGCATGGGCAGGGGTCATTTCTTCCTACTTTTTTCCCCTCTCTCTTGACCGTTTTTCCTTTAGAAGACTCCTCCAGCTCTCCACGGCTTAATACCAGCTGTTGGGGACGTGCAGGGGTAGCATGCTGGAAAAGCGGTTCTTTTGCCAGCCTCACCATAAAAAGTTTTTCTATTGCTTCCGTAGTAATTCTATCCACTAAATCCACGAATAAATCATATCCTTCTTTTTGATACTCTCTTAAGGGATCTCGCTGTCCATACCCGCGTAGACCAATACCCTCCTTCAGATGATCCATTGAAAGGAGATGTTCTTTCCACAAGTTGTCGATTACCTGAAGGTAAATCACCTTCTCCAGATGCCTCATGGCATCTTCACCAAATTCAGCCTCTTTTCGCTGGTATTCTTCTTTTACCTGTTGAATAATTATTTCAGTCAACTTTTCTTCAGTGAGCCGCTCTATCACCTGTGACGGGAGGTGAAACGAGAAGGAGAATTGCTTAAACACCGCATCTTTTAGCCCTCGTAAGTCCCACTCTTCAGCGGGTAGCTTTTCCTCTGCATACCTCTGGGCGGTCTTCTCGGCAAGCTCTTCAATGGCAGACGCAATGTCATCTTTTAAGCTCTCCTCTCTCAAAACTTTATTTCGTTGGTGATAAATCACCTCTCTCTGC
Organism: uncultured Thermodesulfobacteriota bacterium; assembly: GCA_964473235.1. GTDB lineage: Bacteria > Desulfobacterota > WTBG01 > WTBG01 > WTBG01 > CAYYOQ01. The sequence goes on from CAYYOQ010000003.1 coordinate 22,845, forward strand.
TTATTCATCACATCATCATACTCAAGGAGGTGTTTGCGCATGTCAAAGTTATGTGCTTCCACCCGCGCCTGGGCTCTCTCGATGGCTGAGGTAATGAATTTGTGCTCTATGCGTTCTCCCTCCTGCATATCCAAGCGCTCCATTATTGAGGAAATCCTTTCTGCACCAAAGATTCTCAAGAGGTCGTCTTCCAAGGAGAGATAAAACCGTGAAGACCCGGAGTCCCCCTGCCGGGCACAACGTCCCCTAAGCTGCCTGTCAATTCTCCTCGCTTCATGTCGCTCTGTTCCCACAATATGCAGGCCGCAAGGCATGTCTTTAACGCACCCTGTCATCTTCTCACCTTTCTTTTCCTGGTCTGGGCAGGCTGAACACCCCTTTTCCTTTTCCACCTCGCAGAGTATGCAACACTTTTTACACTTTACCACCCCCGGCCCAAGCTTAATGTCAGTACCCCGTCCCGCCATATTGGTGGCAATGGTAACTGCTCTGGCCAAGCCCGCATTGGCAACAATTTCTGCTTCCTCCTTATGGCGTTTGGCATTGAGCACAGAGTGCTTAATGGTCCTGGGAAGCATTCTGCTCAGCAGCTCCGAGACCTCAACCGACACGGTTCCTACCAGTACCGGTCTTCCCTTCTCATGCATCTCTTTAATTTCATCGATAATAGCTCGATACTTCTCTCTTTTAGTTTGATAGATTACATCGGGGTAATTTATTCTCCTTACCGATTCATTGGTGGGAATAACCATCACATCCAGCTTATAAATCTTCATAAATTCAGGTGCTTCTGTTTCAGCAGTTCCCGTCATCCCTGCCAGTTTTTCGTAGAGGCGAAAGTAGTTCTGAATGGTGATAGTGGCGAGTGTTTGAGTTTCCCCCTCAATGGTAACACTTTCCTTTGCCTCCAAAGCTTGGTGAAGTCCATCACTGTATCGTCTCCCGGGGAGCAGTCTACCCGTAAACTCATCGACAATAAGTACTCGACCGTCACTCACTACATAATCCACATCCTTTTCAAAGAGGGAATAAGCTTTGAGCAGTTGAGAGATATTTTGAATCTTCTCACTCTTTTCAGAGAATTCTTTTTCCATTTTTCTAGTCTTTTTTGCTCGTTCATCTTCATCAAGGTCAGATTCTTCTTCAATCATGCTTAAGTCTGGAAGCACAAAGAGGTTGGGGTCGTGGGGAGATAGTGAGGTTCGTCCCTTTTCAGTTAAATCTACGGTATGAGATTTTTCATCAATGCTGAAATAGAGCTCCTCATCAAGCTCCCCTATCCGTTTATCTCGCATGTAATCAAGCTCCACCCGCTCGATAAGCTTTTTATACTTCCCCTCCTTGAGCATCTTCATCAAACGCTTATTTTTGGGGGCACCTCTTTTAGCTTGGAAAAGTTTTACTCCTCCTTCATACTCCTCCCCTTCTTTAATGAACTGGTCTGCCTTGGTAATAAGTGTATTCACCAGTGTTGTCTGGCTATGTACCAGGTGTTGCACAGGGGAATTAAGCTCCCTGAATTGGTGAGTTGAACGTTCTACCGGTCCAGAGATGATGAGCGGAGTTCTCGCCTCATCGATAAGAATGCTATCCACCTCATCCACGATCGCGTAGTGGTGATCGGGCTGCACCTGGTCATCAGTCCTGATGGACATATTGTCTCTTAAGTAGTCAAAACCAAACTCGGTATTGGTACCATAGGTAATATCAGCCTGGTATGCCTTTCTCCTCTCATGCTGGTCAATATCGTGGTAAATCACTTCAACACTCAACCCTAAAAACTGATAAACAACTCCCATCCAGTCCCGGTCTCTCTTGGCCAAATAATCATTAACGGTAATGATGTGAACACCCCTACCAGTTAACGCATTAAGGTAGGTAGGAAGGGTTGCCACCAGGGTTTTTCCTTCACCGGTTGCCATTTCCGCAATCTTTCCCTGGTGGAGTACGATGCCACCCACCAGCTGGCAGTCAAAATGCCGCATGTTGAGCGTTCGGCGCGCAACCTCACGAACAACCGCATACGCATCGGGAAGCAGTTCATCCAGGGTCTCCCCTCTCTCTCGCCTCTGCTTAAACTCTCCGGTTTTTGCCTTCAGCTGATGATCTTCTAGCTTTCTCACTTCTGGTTCTAAAACGTTAATCTTCTCTACCAGGGGATACAGTTTTTTCAAAGTCCTCTCATTCTTTGTTCCCACTATCTTCTTAACAATAACGCCAAGCACTTTATATACTCCTACAATGGTTATTTATAAATTTTGTTTTGTGGCTTTTTCAGCTTCCGCTAACCTCTACCTCATCTATCAAAAGGCTGGGAGCACCGATTGAACCATAAAAGCGAAAGTCACACCCCACCTTTTTCACCAGGCCAAGGAGTGAAACAATATTTCCTGAGATGGCTACCCCTTTTACAGGAGTTGAATTCTTTCCATTAACTATAAGATGGCCATTTACTCCAACTGAGAAATCCCCCGAAATGGGATTAGCGGTGTGTATTCCCATTACCTCGTTAATAAGTAATCCCTTATCCACTGAAGAGATGAGCTCATCTACGGTTTCTTCTCCCTTTTTGAGATAGAGATTGGTGTGCCCCACACCAGGGGGGAACTTTATTGATCCCCTTGAGCTGTTTCCTGTAGAAATTGTGTTATCCTTCTTGGCACAGTAGGTATCATAGAGAAAATGTGTAAGCACACCCTGCTCCACCAAGGGAGTAGTTTGTCGTACCACACCTTCTCCATCAAAAGGTTTTGTCGCAGCTCCTCCTGGGTATAGTCCATCATCAATAATATCAATGCTATCAGAGAATAGTTTGTTATTCAGTTTCCCCTTGAGGAGGGATTTATTTTTTTGTACTGACTCAGCCAGGAATGAGGGAGCCAGCACCCCTAAAAATTGAGCGCTCACGCTATTATCAAGGACCACGGACCCTTTAAACGAGGTGACCGATTGTGCACCGAGCAGCCCTAATGCTTTTGACGCTGCAGACCTGCCCACTTTGGTAACATCCAAGTCGCAATAGAAACGGTTAAAATCAAAATCCCATCCCATCTGGGAATCACCCTCTTCTTCCGCCACCGCCACAATAGAACAGGAGGTAAATGTCCCCTGGTGAGAGAGGTTAAGACCGTGAGAGTTGATGAGGTGCGAAGTCACGATGCTATCACTGTATGCCGCTTTCCTCACCTTGGTGATTCTTCGGTCACAGGAGAGTGCCGCATTTTCAAGCATCATCGCTCTTGCTATTTTCTCTTCCCTCGAAATTGAAGGGAGAGTGTAATCAAATAGTTTAAGTGTGGGAAGTGGCTTGGAAATTTCTGGAAAACCGTAGTATCCATCTGATGATGAGTTTTGAGCACTTACCACCGCATCTGAAATGACTTTATCCAGTGCACTATCAGTAAATTCTGTACAATATGAGAACCCCACACACCCCTCCTTTAAAACCCTCAGTGACAACCCTCTGCTCTGAGAAGAGGTAAAACTCTCAACGGTCTGATCTTTTACCTCAACCGAAGTTGACTCCACCTCGGTAAGATAGATTTCGTAGAGATCAATAGCGAACGCAGCTAATTTGTTCTTAAATACCTTTTCAGTGTCAGTAATCATCAATCTGTCAAAAAAGATTTTTGCCATTTCTCACGGCGGCTATCACACTCTTCACTAATGCTTCATCCTTGCGTCCCGGAGACTTCTCAACCCCACTGCTCAAATCAATGCCATCAGGGTTTACCTGTCGAAGTGCATTTTTTATGTTATCTGGCTTGAGACCACCTGCTAAAAAGATACAAGCGTTAACCTTTGATTTTATCTCTCGTGCCATTGACCAGTCAAAGGTCTGTCCAGTTCCTCCCTTTTCTACCTTGGTACCCTTTACTACTGCGGTATCAAGTACAATGCGGTCTGCCCCCGCTTCAGTGAACGTAACAATTTTATCTACAGTCTCATTAATTATACTGTTAATTACTTCTCCCACAGGAATGTGGAGTGATTTCCATACCTCACCGGTAAGTCTGTTTTTAAGTACTTTCACCTCTTGCTCGGCTTCATTTCCTGCAAGCTGAACTCCGTAAGGCCTGAGTTCTCTTGCGAGCTTAATGAGGTGATCTGGTAAAAGGTCAAAAGTGAGAAGTATTACCGGAATGCGGGCAGCGGCAATGACCTCACCTGCTATCTCTCTAGAGAGTGAACGGGGAGAACACGGTACCTCCACTAACACACCCAGGTAATCAGCTCCGGACTCTGAAACCATGAGTGCGTCATCTCGATTAGTTACCCCACATATTTTTATCTTACAATACATGGACGCCAACCCCTCACTCCTAATCCCTTCAATCCTATTTCCTGACTCTACTCCTCTTCTGACTTTTGTTTCAACTCTCTGATGCCCTCCATTATCCTTAAGCTTATGTCCCTGTAAAGTTCTTTTGATTTTTTCTGATCATAATAGGTTTCTAAATTGACAGGGGGACCAAAAAATACCTTGCAGGGTCCTAATCGGATTAGTTTTGAGTTGCGAGGAAATATTTTGTAAGAACCATTTACATACACTGGAATGACAGGCACCTTAGTAGTATAGGCTATCATGCCTATTCCCATCTTGGGTTCCATCAGATCCCCGCTATAGGTGCGTGTTCCTTCAGGAAACAGCAGTAGAATTTCATCCTCTTTTAGTAATTGGTAAATTTTTTTCAATGTGTGTTTGTCCATCTGCTCACGATTTACAGGGATTGTTCTAATAATAGTGAGTAAAAAATAATTTATAAAACGATTTTTAAAAATCTCTTTTTTCGCTAAGTAGTTAATTCTCCTCCATACCCCTAACCCTACAAAAGGAGGATCAAAATAGCTTGCGTGATTTGAAGCCAAAATGGCGCTCCCCTTCTTGGGAATATACTCAGCACCGATTGCTTTATAGCTAAAAAGGGATTTAGCAATGATGTAGGTAATCACATATAAAAAGTGATAGATCCATTCCGCTATCATAAGAATATAAAAACTGTTACCGGTGTGCTTCAAAATATTTGATGAGACCCGCGAGCACTTCTTCTTCAAGGGTATTGATCTCGGAGACCACTGCACCATGCTTGATTTTACCTACCGCAGTGTCCGTATTCTTTTCTCTCAGTAGTAACTCAACCTCAAGTAGGAAATCATCCCCTTCCTCGTAAAACGGATTAATCTTATTAATAAATGCCCGGGTAAGTTTGAGCTCAACAATGGCTCCCTCGCAGATCAGCTCTCCCTCATCCGAAAGTTCTATGTTCTTCTCTTTGCACCACTGTACCAATCTCTGGTAGAGCCGCTCAGCAATGCCCTGATCGTTCACCTGAGTAATATTCTTAAATGGCTTTATCGTCATATTAGGATAGCTGCGCAGTCTCACCCCAAGTCTTAGCCACGCCCAGTTTACATCCTCATCCTCTACCATTCCTGTATAATCGCCAATAAAAATGGGGGGTGGCTCGAAATAAAGTGGCTTATTGACAGATCGTTTTCCAAAGCATCCAGCGATGAGGAAAATCTGCAGTAGCCACATAATAGAAAGAATAAATCTAAAACCACACCTGCCCATAAAAAGTCATCCACTAAGGTTTAAGAAATAACAAGCCTAAATTGTTATATTTTCCTTGTTTTGTCAAGTATATTAAATAATCAATACAATCCTTAAAGTATCAAGGGGGATTTTACAATCTGGAGAACTATTCTGAAATGGTAACGATTGAATCTGCAAGGAAAGTTCAAATTAAAAGGAAGGAGTGGTGCGCAGTTATGAGATGAAAACTCCTCACTCCCACCTCATAACTGCTGCGTAAAATTGATGAGTCAACTATTTCTGGGAATTAATCAAACGACCTTTTGTGGTTCTTAGTGTTGAGGCGAGAATCGCACCAATAATCAGCAGTATTCCTGCCATGATGAAGGATGAGCTAAAATTACCCTGGCTACTTTTCTGTAACATCTGGGAAATACGACTCAGCAGAAAGCCACCAACTCCCCAGGCAGTAAACACAATACCGTAGTTGATTCCGAAATTTTTAAGACCCCACAGGTCTTTGGTGATAGAGGGGAACAATGAAAGATTTGCCCCATAATTGAACCCGATAAAAGTTGCAAGCAGAAGCAGGATGATCGCATTGGCATTTTCAGCTCCCACTACCGGAATAGCAATAAACATAAGCACAGCCTGGAAGAGGAGCATGATAAATACCGTATAACTTCTGCCTATTTTATCTGAAATTATCCCCGCAACAATACGACCACCGGCATTACCAACCGCCATGATGGCGACAGCCAGAAATGCTGCCCCACCCATGCTTTTCTTCGCCATTCCTGCTACGCTGCTTATAACCATCAATCCCGCTCCTGCACCAATAAGATAGACCACCCACAGAATATAAAAGTTTACTGTTTTCATCATTTCTGATGCAGTGTAGTTAATCTGGGCAAGAGGTGCTGATTTACTTTGACCTGTGCTTTGAGGCTGAGCACCTTCTGGCACATAGCCCTGGGGAGGATTTACCAGAAGCATGGAGAGGCAGCATACTACGATCATAAACGCAATTCCAAAGAACATCATCGAATTTTGAATACCCCATATCTTCAAAAGATACTCAGAGAGAGGTGCTATATACACAGAGGCAAGTCCGAAACCTGCCACAACCAGCCCTGCGATCAAACCAGTTTTTGCAGGTGGAAACCATTTAAGTGCCGGTGGGGTTGCAGAAGAATAACCAAACCCTATCCCTGCTCCTGCCAACACGCCAAAACCAATCATCCATAGTGTATAATCAGCTGATTGTGAAATCAGCAGTAATCCCAGACCCACCAGAATACCGCCCAGAAATGCGGTAATCCTTGGACCAAACTTATCCTGGCACTTTCCTGCCAGAATCATGAAAAAGGCAAATACCAGACAGCACAACGAATAGGGGTCATTCAATGCGGCGATATCCCAGTTGAACGCTTTCTCACCGCCGGCTTCGATTGATGCCTTGATCCCACCCTTAAAAATGCTCCAGGTGTAGAGAATTCCAAGGGCGAGATTGATTCCTGTCCCGGCAAAAGTCACGATCCATCCTTTGTTCTTAACTTTTTTTTCCATAGCCTATAGTTCCTTTCTGTTGAATGTAGTTTAAAAATTGGGCGGTATTTTACATAGTTTTAAGTGTATGTCAAACAATTTTATGTTTCTACGTTAAATGTTAATTGTACTAGATAACATTTTTAGGAAGCTAATGACAAATAAAAATTTATTGAACACGTAAAAAGGTCAAAGACACTCCCTCTCCCTCGAGAGGTTGTGTCGCAATACCTTTTGGTCATTGCGAGCGATCCTGATACTACCAAATGAGCGTGGCAATCTCCATATTTCCAATACCTTATGAGATTGCTTCGGTCGATTTACTCCCTCGCAATGACATTACGACACAGCCCCCGAAGGGAGAGGGTTGGGGTAAGGGTGAAAGTGAAGATATTGCAATCATTTATGAATTTGATTTTAATAGTAGGAACGGGAAATGGTGAGCAGCTATTTTAAAGTGGAATATTGAATAAAGATACATTACCTGGATGAATGAAAAAAGGTGTGTGAAAAGGGTATGAAACAAAACAAGGAAAGCAGTCTGTGGCAATCCTTAAGTTGGTGATCTAATTTAAAAAGGGGAATGATGAATAAGCATCATTCCCCTCGGGAAAGGGGTTAAGAAATGGAGGTCAACGAATCTTTTCTTTCCCTATGAACATATCGGAGATTTTTAATAAGAACTTGAGTAAGAGCAAAATAAAAAATTGAGAGCTTCCGTAAAGGTATAACGCTACTCTATAAAATCCTTGAAGGCTTTTGGCCTGATAAAAACGATATGAAAGACATTTCAGTGAGAAGGAAGTTATGTAATCTATAAAATGTACTGCATCAATTATGAAATACCGGATAAAATTTGGGGTTAAAAGGAGTGGTTTTCATACCACTCCTTTTAGAGGTGAAAAAATGAAAAAGCTATCAATTTAATACTATTAACGTTTTAGATTCAAAAAAGTATGATCTATGTCA
>CAYYOQ010000004.1:0-3235 GCA_964473235.1 uncultured Thermodesulfobacteriota bacterium
TTTAAACTACTAACCTCGTATAACACCTCTCCCCTCTGATCCCCGCCTTAGGACTTTTGCCAGAATACCCCTACCCCATCGATATTTTGCAGAGGATCTCTAATAGTACATCGGGAGCGAAAATCATTTACTGCAGCGCGACATCCGGGCAGCACACCGTAGTCATCAATGATGATAAATCCACCCGGAGATACTTTAGGGTAGAGGTAGGTGAGTGCCTCGATAGTTGATTGATACATATCCGCATCCACCCGGAGGAGGGAGAGGTGTTCGATGGGGACATGGGCGAGAGTGTCTTTAAACCAACCTTTAAGAAATCTCACCTGCTCATCGAGCAAATCGTATTTAGCAAAGTTGGCTTTCACTTCCTCAAGAGAGATTTTAAGGGGGGTATAGGTGTGGTGGATGTCACCAGCGTCCTGGGGGAAACGTTCAGCATCAGGTCGTGGTAGGCCTTCAAAAGAATCTGCGCACCAGATCACCCGGTTGTTGACTCCGTATGCTTTCAGTAGTGCCCTCATGTAGATACAGGCTCCCCCTCTCCACACCCCAGTTTCTATAAGGTCGCCGGGGATCTGGTAGGTAATGATGTATTCTATAAGTTTTTTCACATTGGCCAAGCGTTTATTACCAATCATAGTGTGTGCTTTTGATGGCCAATCCAGTCCCCGCTCCCTCAACTCGGGGTTATAGGTACCACCAGACCATTGATCCTGAGGGATGTCCTCATAAATGGTATTGGTTAAACATTTTTGCATAAGGTCTAGATAGAGTGATCGTAGTACTGCTTCACTCAGCATAGTATGCCCCCACCTGCGTGTGGCTATTGATTTTACTCTGATTACCATGCAGTCCTTCATCTCCCCCTAGGACTTTTTTTAAACAGGACGATTGAGGGTGCATCCTTATCAGGTTGAAACCTTGTTCGGCAATTTCTCTTCTTTGGTCTTCTTTTTTGAGATATGCCATGCAGATTTCAACGAGGTGGTGGTAGAGGGAGAATATCATACCCTTGGCAAAGGGCTTTTCTATTTCCTGATCGTGGCCAACTTCTGAGATAACAAATTTTTTATTGGCGAGCAGATAAGAAACCCTGACCATTTCAAACACGCGCGCTTCATAATAGTGAATGTTTACAATAACCTTTGATCGCGCGATGTAGCGATCTCGTTCTTCTCCGTACACACCAAAGATACCCACCACCTCTACACCCCTCCTTTTCAATTCCTGTAAGATCTTAAGACGGCGGCTGTTGATGCTTCCATAGAAAAGGATGTCAATATCTTCCATTGCCTGAGAAATCCTCGAGAGGACCGGGGAGTACCCAATACCACAGTAGGTGACAGTATCTACACCCAATGTTTGTAGCACTTTCATGTTGTGATAACTATAATCCCACACCGGGTATCTCTTCAGTAGCTCTAGATAGGCAGGGGATAGCCAGGGAGAGCCTACCTGGATCTGTTCTAAGTTGAAAAGGATAAGGTTGCGGGGAAGTGCTCCCTTATGGTGAGGAAGAAGATTACACCCTAACACAATGGCCTTTCCGGAAATTTCCTGTGCGTCTCTCACAATGGGAACTTTAAAGCCGAGCTCAGCAAAACCGTTCTTTAGACTTAAGGCAATTTCATCAAATGCGTGGCTATGAAGGTAGCCGGGAGGGCTTACTATCCAGATGGAGTAGTCCATTTATGACCTCGGTTTCCCTCTCAATCGTTGAAGCTGTTGGTGGTTCTCCTCGCTCAAAGAAACTTTTTTTAGCTGGACAAACATTGAATCAACCGCACGCGGTGTGCGTGCAATTTCTTGCAGGTCTTTACCTTGTGCTTGGAACTCCAATCCAAAATGACTCAGCTTAAGCGTGAGCCTCTCTTTGACAAATCGAGCTTCCATCCATCCTAAATACCAGAACCAATCGGTATAATAGAGCCAACTGTTTTCATTGAAGGCCCGCACGTGGGTGGGATCCTGCCAGGCTCCCAGTGATAGATCGTAGGGGACTTGAGCCTCAAGTATACCACCGGTGCTTAAAAGATCGAGACAGCTTTTCATGCAGATATGCACATTTACAATGTGTTCAAGCACATCGTAGGCAATAATTTTTTTAAAGATGCTATGGGTGATTTCTATTTCGCCAAACCGCTTTGTATGAAATTTTTGGCTCTTCCCCTGGGGGATAGGGGAGTTAAGGTCGTGGATGATATCAGGGTTCCAATACCCATCGTAATCCAGATTAAGAAAGTCTTCCTTAAAATCTTTTCCGCTGCCGAGATTTAATTGTGTGGGAAAGGACATGAATATATTCCTCTGGTAGAGGAGGTTAAGGTGCGTGTCCTTAAAGCCTCTGCAAGTGATAATGTATTGAATAACTATTTATGCAATTCCCAAGCCACATATTTCTCTCGATGGGTTTTATCCTGGGAGAAAACTGATTTACTTATCAATGGTGTTTGATTACAATACGCTCACGCAATAAATAATTAAATGGGTGGAGGAGGATGATATATGATAACAAAATATGACCCTCGATTTACCAATAAAAACCCCTCTACTATCTACGCCCAGTATCCAATTGGCGATTTTACTTACGGTGCTCCCAAGATCTTCTCATGGGGTGAGGAAGCTACATTAAAAATTGGAAAGTTTTGCTCTATCGCCAGAGGTGTTGAAATATTTCTCGGTGGGGAGCACAGAATAGACTGGGTGACCACCTATCCCTTCAATGCCCTCTTTCCTGAACATGCTATGATAAAAGGACATCCAAAAACCAAGGGAGATGTGATCATAGGAAATGAGGTGTGGATTGCAGATGGAACGGTGATCATGTCTGGTGTTACTATAGCTGATGGTGCGGTTATAGGAGCAAGGAGTGTGGTAACAAAGGATGTGAAGCCTTACGAGGTAGTGGCAGGAAACCCGGTACGGCATATTAAATTTAGATTTGATAAAGAGATTATAAAGGAGCTATTAGAGATACAATGGTGGAACTGGGAAACCTCAAAAATAGACAGATTCGTTCCTTTATTACAGAGTGATGACATTCGTGGATTTATCAGGGCGTGCAGGGAAGATGCGCGTAGTTGTAGCACGAAGGATTGATAGGATTTGAAAAAAACATATACCCCCCTTCTTCTTATAGTACTATAAATTCCAACCTTACTTAGTTCTCAGATCAATCGCTACTTCACCATTAATTTCATTGCCTTTTATCCACGCCATAGGCAGTTTAAAAAAA
>CAYYOQ010000004.1:3335-30340 GCA_964473235.1 uncultured Thermodesulfobacteriota bacterium
CAAAATGATGACGTGGATTAAATCTAATTCATTTTAGATGTTTAATGTAAGCAGCTGTATTTATTTGTGATTTTAATAATTGATGGAGAATATTATAATTTTTTTAAATTTTTTTTAATGGCCTGCTTGAACCGTATTTGCAAAGTTAATAATTAAAAATTTATCTTTTATTTTAAATGGTTAGCAGCCATAACCTGATTACTATTTCTGATGGCATAATACTTGCTCAATTAGAGTATTCAAATAATGAGTTTATTTAAAAATTGATGGTGGATAAATTGTGGACCTAGCTACCTTATTAGGCGTTATTTCAGGTTTTTTCTTAGTATTTTATTCTATAAAGATGGGTGGTCCTTTAGATTGGTTCTGGAATTTACCCGCAGCATTTATTGTATTTGGTGGAATAGTGGCGATTACCCTCATTAACTATCCTATCTCAGATGTCTTGAGCGTGATGAAGGTATTGAAAAATGCATTTCTCTATAAGATTCCTAAAGCTAATTCCCTTGTTCCTGAGATTGTCGAGCTGGCTAGGATTGCAAGGCGCGAAGGTATCCTGGCACTGGAGAAAAGGGCAAAGATTGCCAATGATCCTTTTTTAACCAAGGGAATAGAGTTAGCGGTTGATGGTGTGGAACCTGATGCCATAAAGGAAATATTGGAGAATGAACTTATCTCTACTGAAGATCGCCATAAAAAAGGTGCGGAAATTTTTACGGTGATGGGAACCTTTGCCCCTGCCATGGGGATGCTCGGAACCTTAATAGGTCTGATTCAAATGTTAAGGGTGATGGATGATCCTAAGTCCATAGGCCCAGGCATGGCGGTTGCCTTGATTACTACTTTTTACGGTTCCATAATAGCAAACCTGATGTGCTTACCTATTGCGGGGAAACTGAAGGTGAGAAGAGAGGATGAAGTGAAGCATAAACAGTTGATTATCGAAGGCATTGCCTCCATTCAACTAGGGGATAATCCTCGGGTGGTCGAACAAAAGCTCTATACCTATCTTTCACCCACTGAACGTTCTTTAGTCCCCAAAGGATAGCTAGGACAATACTACTTTCTTTACCTAAGGAGGTATTGTGAAAAAGAGAAGACAGGAATCTTTAGAGAGAGCAGGAACACCAGTATGGCTCATTACCTATTCAGATTTAATGACCCTGATGTTTTCATTTTTTATAATCTTAATCTCTTTTAGTGTCTTTGAGCAGGGAAATATTATCAATTTCGTTGGTTCTTTCTTAGGAGCCTTCAAGATTCTCCCTGGTGGATTTAAAACTAGCACAGGAGAGCAAGTACTATTACCAAGCAAGGAGATTCTAAAAACTTCTAGGGAGCTCAGTGATATTTTAACCAGAACGAGGGGAGTATTGAAAAAAGAGGGGATTGAAAAAGGAGTGGAGTTTAAAACGACTAACCAAGGGCTTGAGGTGGCCGTTGCTGACTACTTGTTATTTGGTTTGCAACCTAGTAGTACAGATATTTCCCATGAAATGAAGCTCTTTTTAGATGAGCTCGCTGAGACTGTTCGCGACTCATCTTATCTAGTGAGCATTGAGGGACATACCGATGATCTTCCCCTTAAGACAGAGCACTTTCCTTCTAGTTGGGAGCTTTCAACAGCCAGAGCAGTTACCATCCTTAGATATCTTATTGATGAAAGGGGAATGTCGCCTTTACGATTGAAGGCTGCGGGATTTGGTCACTATCGTCCTCTCGTTCCGAACGATACACCAGAACATCGTGCCCAGAATAGGCGGGTGGTAATCCGTCTTCAGCCAAATGAGCTGGCGGAAGATACACTTAAAGAAAAACCACTCTTTAAGGAAGGCGTAGTGAAGGGGCTTTAGCTTTAGCTGTTAGGAAGAGAGGAAACGCTCTTTTTGAATCAAGTATGGTGAACGGGGAGAATGGCTAGGAGAGTCAGAGAGGAAAAAACAGTGAATATGCAGTGGTTACTCACCTACGCGGACATGATTACCCTTATGCTTACCTTTTTTGTCATGTTGCTTTCGATGAGTTCTATGGAGATAGGTAAAGTAAAGCAATTTGCAGCCGCTACGGTTGGGGCTATGGGGGTACTTCGTGAGGGTCAGCATTCAGAATTTGCATGCAAAGTTCTCGTGTCCTCAGAAAAACGCATCAATGAAAAGGTGTTGGAGATAGAACAGTTTTTTAAACGATTTGCAGGCTTGAAAACACACTTACTCAAGGAACGTGAACAAGGAAACTTAGAATTTGAAGAGAAGGAAGAGGGACTGAGCATTATCATGAAAGAAGATTTACTCTTCGAGCCGGGTAGGGGTGAGGTGAGACCAGAAGGTGTCGCTATGCTTAGGGAGATGGGGAACGCCTTTAGGGATTTTGAGGGTATGATAGTGGTTGAGGGGCATACTGACAGTGTGCCTGTCACTACAGGGGAGTTTCCCTCCAACTGGGAACTCTCGTGCGTGAGAGCAGTCACGATTGTGAAGTATCTCACCGAACAGGTGGGTGTAGACCCAAGGAAGCTGTCGGCGGTAGGTTATGGTGATACCAAACCGAGGGTAGCCAATGATACGCCTGAAGATAGGGGTAAGAACCGCAGGGTGGAGATACTTTTGGTACCTCAAATAGTATAAGGAGGTGAAATAACAATGGCCAAGGAAGACAAGAAAGAGAAGGAGAAGCCTGAGGAAGTGCCAGCGAAAAAGGGAGGTGCGCTCAAGTGGATCATCATTGCCGGGGTGATGGTGGTGGTCTTAGGTGGTGCAGGATACATCAGTTGGAAAACTTTTTTACACCCCGCTCCACAACCCCAGGAGAGCAGTGAGGGGGAAATTGCGGTGAAAGATGAGTTGGGTCCCATTTTTCCCTTAGATGCCTTTATCGTGAATCTGGCAGGCACCTCAGGTGAACGGTACCTGAAGGTAAGCTTACAGCTTGAGCTTGGCAAAGTTGAATTGACTGAGGAAGTGGAGAAACGAGTTCCCCAGCTGAGGGATACCATCTTGCTATTACTTTCCAGTAAAACTTTTGAAGATATAGGAACCTATAGTGGGAAAACTAAACTTCGCAGTGAGATCACTGCCCGACTGAATGGAATGTTACCGCCGGGTTCGATCAAGAAGGTGTACTTCACCGAGTTTGTAGTGCAGTAGAGTCCTATGGTAACTGCGATGAATATTTAAAGGAGCAGCCATGACCCAAGTGCTATCACAGGATGAGGTTGATGCCCTGTTGAAGGGAATTTCCGGAGGTGAGATAGAAACGGAGACTGATAAGCCCCCGGAAAGTGAGGGGGTAAAGGTATATGACCTCACCAGCCAGGAGCGTGTGATCAGGGGAAGGATGCCGGGTTTGGAGTTGGTTAGTGATCGCTTCGCTCGCTCACTACGTTCTTCACTCACATCGTCCCTCAGAAAACCGGTGGGGGCAACCATCATCTCAAATGAGATGATGAAGTACGGTGATTTTCTCAAAGCCCTGCCTGTTCCCACGAGCCTCCACATTTTTCGGATGGATCCTTTGAGGGGCAGTATCATGATTGTCTTGGAATCGAAGCTGGTGTTTTGCCTGGTGGACATCTTCTTTGGGGGTAGGGGGACCGAAAGCTATAAGGTTGAGGGAAGGGAATTTACCAGCATTGAAAATCGCCTGGTGAAAAAGATTGTAAACGTGATGACCCAAGATCTCAAGGAGGCGTGGAAGAGCGTTCAACCGGTATCACTACACTTTGTGAGATCAGAGATCAATCCCCAGTTTGCCACCATCGTTGCCTCTGATGAAATCGTGATCACTATCAGTTTCGAACTAGAGATAGAAAGTTCCACCGGAAAAGTTACCCTGTGCATTCCCTATGACTCCCTTGAGCCGATCAAAGATAAGCTCCAGGGGGTGATCCAGAGTGACCAGCTGGGAACAGATGGCATTTGGGCAGAGAGGCTCAAAAAAAAGTTGCAGGAAGTTCCGGTTGAGATTGTAGTTGAGCTAGGGAAAGCAATAGTGGCGGGAAAGGAGCTACTCAATCTTGCGGTAGGTGACGTGATTAAGTTAGATACCTACTCGAGGGATCAACTGAGGGTAAAGGTGGGAGGGATAACCAAGTTTATGGGTTATCCTGGTCTGTACAAAGGAAATCAGGCGCTTCAGATAACCACCGGGTTTGAAAGGAGGTAATAAAATGGCAGATGAAGAGATTATTACCACACAGGCTGCTGATGAGCCGAAAGCGGCCGGAGAAGGCAAGGGGGAAGCAAAGGCAGCGCAATTTTCTCAGGTGCAGGATAAAGGCAAATCCCCCGTACCGAAGGGCATCGATTTTATTTTAGATATTCCCCTTCAGATCACCGTTGAGTTAGGGCGGGCTCAGATGTTAATCAACGATTTACTCCAGTTAGGACAGGGTTCAGTAATTGAGCTCTCAAAATTGGCGGGTGAGCCCATGGAGGTGTTTGTCAATCAGAAATTGATAGCCCGAGGAGAGGTGGTAGTGGTTAATGAGAAGTTCGGTGTACGTCTTACCGATATCAGTAGCCCCCTAGAAAGGGTTGATCAGCTTAAATAGTATGGGGGGAGGTGCTATGAAAAGTCTCTGTTCATTCTTCTTCGATGGTATTTCAGCTACGGGTGGCCTTATAGAGGTTGAGGCTGATCTGGTGGGGAAAACTGGTTTTACACCACCCGATATGTTCTCTGCTACTATTAAAACTTTCTCAATCCTCTTTATTATTTTGGCGATCATTCTCACCTGCTTTTGGTTACTCAAACGTTTCTGGCCTAAAGGATCAGGACTTTTAGGTGGTGACGGGTGGATTAAAGTGATTGCTACTGCACCACTTGCGCCCAAAAAGATGGTGGTCTTGGTTGAAATCGCAGGTGAAATCCTCGCACTTGGTCTCACGGAGGCGCAGATGACGGTACTCACCAAAATTACCGATGAGCAGGTGATCGACCATCTTAAGACAGCCCAAGAGAAAAGGATACACAGTTCCCCCTTTTATCAACAGGTAAAGTCTCTACTGGCCCGCTATTGCGGTGAGAAAGAGAGAGGAGAATCGTTGGTGCGTGGGGGTGTGGGCATTTCCCCACCCAGGGAGCTAGGTAGCACGGAGTAAGTGCTTTAGGTGGTGAGTTATGATGAGAAAAAGGCATAGTCTATGGTTTCTGCTGCTGGCAGTGGCAGTGTTCTCGGGCAGTTTCTCTTCAGCCGCCTATGGTCAATCGGTACCCATACCCAGTATTCACATTACTATTGGTGAATCAGGGGAGCCCACTGATCTGGCGGTGACGCTTAAGATTCTCTTTTTAGTGACCATTCTCTCCGTCGCACCCACCATCCTGATTATGTTTACCTCCTTTACCCGCATGGTGGTGGTATTTTCCTTCTTAAGGCAGGCCATGGGTACAAACCAGATGCCTCCCAATCAGGTGATTATTAGCTTAGCCCTTTTTCTTACCTTTTTTATTATGACACCGGTCTGGCAAGAGATTAATCGCAACGCACTGCAACCTCTGCTGGCCAAAGAGATTTCCTATGAAGTTGCCCTTGACCGGGCTTCCCAGCCCCTCAAGGAGTTTATGCTCAAACAAACCAGGGAGAAAGACTTAGCCCTTTTGATGAAGGTCTCTAAGATAACTAAACCCACCAGTGCTTCTGAGATTCCCCTCACCACTATCCTCCCGTCCTTTGTGATAAGTGAATTGAGGGTTGCGTTCCAGATTGGATTTCTCATCTATGTACCTTTTTTGATTCTCGATATGGTGGTAGCCTGCGTGCTGCTCTCAATGGGTATGATGATGCTACCCCCTATCATGATCTCACTGCCCTTTAAGCTGCTGCTCTTTGTATTGGTTGATGGGTGGTATTTAATTGTGGGTTCTCTCATCAGAAGTTTTGTCTTATAGGGGCATGGTTAAAAAGTTGAGCACATCAGATTGAAAGGGTTGATGACATTATGACACCGGACTTTATCGTGGGATTCGGGAAGGAAGTGGTATGGGTAACCTTGTTGATATCAGGTCCCATGCTTCTCTTTGGATTGGTGGTGGGAGTGATTGTAAGCATCTTCCAGGCAGTTACTCAGATTCACGAGATGACCTTAACCTTTGTTCCCAAGATTTTAGCGGTGATGATAGCCCTGGTGATTTTCTTCCCCTGGATGATGAGGGTCTTACTCAATTTTACGGAGAAGCTGTTTGTTAATATCCCCCTGTATATTCGTTGAGATCTTAACCTGCTCACCAGGTGAGGTCAGTGGTAACGATAAGGATGGTGCATGGTACTCTTAAATCTCTTTAACCTTTCACTTCCCCAGATTCAGGCGATAGCGCTGGTCTTTATTAGGATAGGTGCCATTCTGGTTACTGCCCCTCTCTTTGGAAGTATGAATGTGCCGGTGCAGCTCAAGGTGGGGTTATCAGCGATGCTCACCGTGGCGGTATTTCCTCTGGTGGGGTTTCACGGGGTACCGTATGCGAGCATTTCCTCCCTGGCATCGGCAATGGTAGGAGAGGTTCTGATTGGAGTCATTATCGGATTTACCGCGCGACTCCTCTTTGCCGCGGTCCAGCTCGCAGGCCAGATGGTAGGTTTTCAAATGGGGTTTGGCATTGTGAATGTGATTGATCCCCAGACCAGCAATCAAATTTCTATCATCGCCCAGTTTCAGAACGTGATCGTGCTCCTCCTCTTTGTGGTACTGGATGTGCACTGGTGGTTTATTCTATCGTTGACCTCGAGCTTTGAACTCATTCCGCCACTTGGGTTTTGTTTCACCAACCCGCTGATGGAGTATCTGGTTGTATTATCTGCTCAGATGTTTGTTATTGCTGCCAAGGTATCAGCCCCGATTATTGTCGCACTGCTTTTCACTAATGTGGCACTGGGGTTGATTGCGCGAACAGTCCCGCAGATGAATATTTTCATTGTGGGATTCCCCCTTCAAATTGCGGTAGGGCTTGCGGGGTTAGGGCTCTCACTTCCGCTCTTCTCGTGGGTGGTGAGAGACCTCTTTCAAAAGATGGGGGAAGACATTATGGTGTTGATGAAGTTGATGACCTAGGGGTGACGGAGAGGAGGGTGAGTAGATGCCAGGGGAATCAGAACAGGAGAGGACAGAATCGGCAACGCCCAGGCGGTTGGAGGAGATGAGGGAAAGGGGACAGGTGGCTAAAAGCCGGGAAGTACCCTCCATTGCGGTGATCATTGCGAGCCTCTTGGTGTTCTATTTCTTGGGCTCACAAATGATCCAAGAATTTATGGAGTTGATGCGCTGGAGCTTCAGCAGCGCAGGAACACTAGAGCTCAAAGAGGTGAACATGCAGTGGCTGCTACTGGAGTATGTAAAGAGGTGTATGAGGATCATTACCCCCCTGTTGGTAGCAGTGGTTGCGGTGGGGTGTGTCTCAAACTATCTCCAGGTAGGGTTCATCTTTTCTTTTGATCCACTGGTGCCCAAGCTTTCCAAACTGGACCCCCTCAAGGGGTTTAGCAGGTTGGTTTCTAAGGAAGCCTTGGTGGAGCTGGTGAAAAGCATTTTTAAGATAGTGGTGGTAGGATACGTAACCTATCTCACGGTGAGGGACGAGCTCCCCTATATTATTCCCACTATGAATATGGAGGTGTGGGCTCTTATGAGTTATATCGGGAACGTGTGTTTTAAAATCATCGTTCGCACCAGCTGGGTGCTCATCGTGTTAGCCTTGCTCGACTACACCTTTCAAAAGTGGAACTTCCAGCAAGAGTCTAAGATGACCAAGCAAGAGGTGAGAGACGAATTTAAGCAGCGGGAGGGTGATCCACTCATCAAATCGAGGGTGAGACAAGTACAGCGAGAGCTGGCGAGAAAGAGGATGATGGAGGCAGTACCCAAGGCGGATGTGGTGATTACAAACCCGGTGCACGTTGCGGTCGCCATGGAGTACAACGCGCACGAGATGGGTGCGCCCAAGGTTACCGCTAAGGGTGCCCGATTGATCGCAGAACGGATTAAGGAGATAGCGCGCGCCCACCAGATTCCCATTGTAGAAAATAAACCTTTAGCCCAGGCATTGTTTAAAAGCGTAAAGATAGGTCAGGAGGTTCCTGTGGTGTTCTATAAAGCAGTAGCGGGAATTCTGGCGTACGTCTATAGACTCAAGAATAAGGGGGTGTGAGATGGCCCGCCAGCTAGAAGGTACCTCAGGTACACTGCCACTTACCCGCAATAGCGATGTGATTATGGCGATTGTGATCGTGGGTATACTGATCATCATGGTAATACCTATCCCTACGTTCCTCATGGACAGCCTCTTATCATTCAATATTACCGTGTCGGTCATCATCCTGCTCGTTGCGATGTACACCTTAAAGCCACTAGAGTTTTCGGTCTTCCCCTCGCTCCTCTTGATTGCCACCCTCTTTCGGCTCTCCTTAAATGTGGCCGCAACCCGATTAATTCTCCTCTACGGTAATGAGGGAGCTGATGCTGCCGGGCAGGTAATTAAGGCATTTGGGAGCTTTGTGGTAGGCGGTAACTATGTAGTGGGAATGGTGGTCTTTTTGATTTTAGTGATTATCAATTTTGTGGTGATCACCAAGGGGGCAACCAGAATTGCCGAGGTTGCGGCCCGCTTCACCCTGGATGCCATGCCGGGTAAACAGATGAGTATTGATGCTGATCTCAATGCGGGACTGATAACCGATGTGGAAGCGAGGGCGCGCAGGGCCGACATCGCCCGCGAGGCCGATTTTTATGGAGCGATGGATGGTGCCAGCAAATTTGTGCGAGGGGATGCGATCGCGTGCATTGTAATTACACTGGTGAATATTATAGGGGGGTTAATCATTGGCGTATTACAAAAGGGCATGCCGATTTCTGATGCGGCTCAAAATTATACGCTCCTCACTATAGGAGATGGTCTAGTCAGTCAGATCCCTGCCCTGATAGTTTCTACTGGTGCTGGTATTTTAGTGACCCGTGCTGCCTCTGAAGCTCAGTTGGGTAATGAGATAATGAATCAGCTCACCGAACACCCCCGGGCTATTGCCATTGCCTCTGCGGTGCTCATCTTTTTAGGATTGGTGCCAGGATTACCTACCTTCCCCTTTGTCATGTTGGGGAGCCTCGCGGGAGGATTAGCCTATATGACCTTTAAGAGCAAGAGGGCGATTCTGGTAAAGCGGGGAGAAGAAAAGGAGACGGTAGAAAGGGCCAGAGGGGTAGAGAAGGTGGAAACACTTCTGCCGCTCGATATCCTGGAGTTGGAAGTTGGCTATGGGCTGATCCCCTTAGTTGATGCTGAGCAGGGGGGGGAACTGCTGGAGAGGATTAAATCTATCCGGCGTCAATTGGCGCTGGAGATGGGGGTGATCATTCCCCCGGTACACATTAGGGATAATATGCAGCTCAAGCCTAACCAGTACGCTATTATTATCAAAGGGGTAGAGGTATCGGGAGGCGAGCTCATGCCCGGTTACTACTTAGCAATGAATCCAGGGGATGCCAAAGCTGAGATTGAGGGTATCCGCACCAAGGAGCCGGCCTTTGGTATTCCCGCGCTCTGGATTGGTGAGCAGGATAAGGAGAAGGCGCAAATCGCAGGCTATACCGTAGTTGACCTCTCCACGGTGGTTGCTACTCACCTCTCTGAGGTGTTAAAGACCCATTCCCATGAACTGTTGGGGAGGCAGGAGGTACAGGCCCTCCTTGATACGTTGGCAGCGGAACGTCCTAAGGTGGTGGAAGAATTACTACCCAATCTGCTTTCGGTCGGCGGGGTTCAAAAGGTACTCCAGAATCTTTTGAGAGAACAGGTATCTATCCGTGATTTACTCACCATTGTTGAGACGTTAGCCGACTATGCTCCCATCACCAAAAATACTGATATCTTAACTGAGTATGTGCGGCAGCGATTGGCGCGGACCATTGATAAACAGTATGCAACCGCTGAAGGCGAAATGGCCGTGGTCACGCTCGATAGCGAAATTGAGGAACTGATTAGCAACGCGGTGCAGCACACAGAACATGAATCGTATATTTCTCTGGAACCAGCAAAAGCCCAGAGGATTTTGACCCAGATCAATAAGGCACTGGAGAGATTCACCAGCATGAACTATCAACCAATCGTTCTCTGCTCACCAGGCATTCGGCCGCACCTGAAAAAATTGACGGAGAGATTTCTCCCTACACTGGTGGTGCTCTCCCATAATGAAATTGATAAGCGGTACAGACTTAAATCATTGGGAGTAATCAGTCTCAGCCATGCAGGTTAGAAAATATCACGCCCCAAGTATGCATGAAGCACTCCAATTAGTGCGAAGGGAGTTGGGACCCCACGCGATCATTGTGTCAACAAAGACGGTGGACCGCGGGAGGGGCACGAGAAACAGTGGGAGTGTGCACCAGGGAGTGGAGGTGGTAGCGGCGATCGATCATGACCTCACCGCGCCTGCGGGGGAAGCCAAGGCACTTCCTCACCCCATGGGTGCAAAGGGTTCGCTGTGGAGAGAGTTCTTGTCAGAGAGGGTGTCACTTGATCATATGCGGCAGGAGCTTGGGGAGTTGAGACAGACAGTGAAACGGACGCTCAGCTCTCCGTTTGGGGAGAGAGGGGATTCCATGGGGAGCGAGTTGAGGGAACTCAAATGGATCATCCAGCGTCTCTCTCGCCAGGTTGGTACCGTGAGTCACTATAACTTTCCTGAACCTCTGGTCCAATGGTACTGGAAGATGCTCACCCTGGGGATCAGTGAGGACACAGTAGTGCAATTACTTGGGGAAGTAGGGCATGATCTCTCCCCTAGTGCGTTAGGGGATGGTGCAAAGGTGAGAGCGCTTCTGGGTTCAAAAATAGCACGCGTCCTTACCCTGTCAGGTCCCATTACTCTGGTGCCAGGAAAAACCAAGGTGGCTGCGCTGGTGGGTCCCACAGGGGTGGGGAAGACCACTACGCTTGCCAAGCTCGCGGCACGCTATGCCCTAGAGGAGAAGGGGAAGGTTGCCCTGCTTACCATTGATACCTACCGTATCGCAGCGGTAGAACAGCTCAAGATCTACGCCACAATTATGGGACTTCCCTTTAAGGCGGTGTCCTCACCAGAAGAGTTTACCCGAGCCGTGGGGCAGTGTGCAGGTTGTGACCTCATTCTCGTTGATACAGCAGGGAGAAGTCATTGGGACCGGGGTCATATTGCGGAACTTAAAAGGTTTCTCACCCAGTCTTTTCCTATTGAGATCTATTTGCTCATGAGTATCACCCATCGGGAGGATACGCTCTCAGCAACAAGCGATCAATTCGGACTCCTTGGTCTCGATAGGGTTATTTTTACTAAACTTGATGAGAGTGATACCTATGGGAGCATGGTGAACCAGCTCAAAAGAATGCACAAACCCCTCTCCTATGTTACCACCGGCCAGAAGGTGCCTGAAGACATCGAAATTGCTACCCAGGAGCGGGTTATCTCGTTAGTACTCGGTGAAGCAGCTTTTCACTATTGTTAATACCAAGAAAGAAAGGACAGGTCATGGATCAAGCGGCAACACTACGCAGTATGGTGAGCGGAAAGGGGGATGTTGGATCTGCTGGACGTGCGGGCGTCACGGTGGGAGAAAAACAGGTGAGGAAAGGTGGGTCTTCCCCCACTCAGGTCATAGCGGTGACCAGTGGTAAGGGAGGAGTTGGGAAAACCAATGTGGTAGTTAATTTAGGTTATGCCCTCACCAGATTGAATAAGCGGGTAGTAATTCTTGATGCAGATATAGGGTTAGCCAATCTGGATGTGCTCTTGGGACTTACCCCGAAGTATAATTTACAGCATCTGCTCAGCGGAGAGTGCTCTATTGCTGAGATAGTCGTTACAGGACCTGGCGGTATGAAAATTCTTCCCGCAAGCTCAGGGGTGCAGGAACTCTCTGAGTTGAATAAAGCACAGAAACTCTGTCTACTCTCTGAGCTCAATTCACTGCAGGATGAAACCGACGTGCTCCTTATAGATACCAGCGCAGGTATTTCTTCCAACGTGATGTATTTCAACGTGGCAGCCCAGGAAATCCTCATCGTGGTTTCTCCCGAACCTACCTCCATCACTGATGCCTACGCCATGATGAAGGTATTGTTCTTGAAGTACTCAGAGCATCACTTCAAACTTCTGGTCAATTCCGTAAAGAGCGCTCAAGAGGCGAAAGAGGTCTTTGATAATTTGAGTTTAGTAGCGCAAAAGTTTCTCAATCTCTCTCTCGATTACTGGGGATACATCCCACGTGACGAGCATGTGGTAAAGGCGGTGAGGAGGCAAAGGGCACTGGTTGAACTCTACCCTGATGCCCCCGCGAGCAAGTGCTTCTTTGAGCTGGCCAAGGTAGTGTGTGAACATACGCCCGGTAGGGGTTCTCAGGGAAATATTCGGTTCTTCTGGAATCAAATTCTAGATAATTCTGAAGCGCTTCCTTTGGAGGTTTCAAAACTATAACTTGGTCCACAGATAAGGGGGAGGAAGATGAAAGGTTTATATAATCACATGGTAGCACGCGATACGAAAGAAGATATCACCAGGAGAGATCGTTTAATCACCGAGTATGCCCCGCTGGTTAAGTACATTGCTCATCGGATTGCCATGCGACTTCCCCCTCACGTTGAAGTTGATGATCTCATTAATACGGGCATTCTGGGATTGATTGATGCGATAGAGAAGTTTGATCCCTCTAAGGAGGTTAAGTTCAAGACCTATGCTGAGATCAGAATTAAAGGTGCTATTCTCGATGAATTGAGGGCCATGGATTGGATTCCTCGTTCAATCCGCAAGGTGATTAATAAGTTAATTGATGCCTACCATGAACTCGAACAGCGTTTAGGGAGGCCCGCGGAGGATGAAGAGATTGCAGAAGAGTTGGGTTTAAAGATGGAGGAATTCTACCAGCTCCTCAGGCAGGCAGCAGGTGTTCCCCTGATTAGTCTCGATGGGTTAGTTGATCATGAGGAAAAGAGGAGGAGCATATTGAGTTGCCTTGAGGATCACAAATCGGTAAATGGCTTTGGCATCTTGGGTTTAAACGAACTTAAGGATACCATTGCCAATGCGATTGAGGATTTGCCCGAGAAGGAGCGGCAGGTGATTTCCCTCTACTACTATGATGAGCTCACCATGAAAGAAATTGGTAGGGTGCTCGATCTCACCGAATCAAGGGTGTCGCAAATTCACACCAAAGCGGTGCTGAGATTGAGAGTGAGGATTAATAATACAAAGACTAAATAGTTCCCACACCCACTGGTGGTATGCTAAGGAGCGGGAGATATGTTTACCGTAGTGCCTGAGTGAATAGCAACTAACGCTGCCTGAGAGGTAAAGAGAAGGTGAAGGCACATACCATTTTGATCGTTGATGGTCAGTGGAATCTCACCAAGAACTTAGTAGAGGTGCTTAGCGCAGAAGGCTACCGCACGGTGAGTACGACTAGTACCGAGGAGGTAGTGGGAATGCTCAAGGAGCATTCGGTTGATCTCATCATCTCACACCGGATGCGGGAGGAAGGTGTAGTGGAGGAGGTGTTGAGCAACGCGAATAACTCACCTGCCCCCCGGATCATCTTAACTGACCGGAGGGAAGTTCATAAGGGGGACTTGGCGGTAGGGAGAGAGGGTGTGTGTTGGGTTATCAACACACCTTGGGAGAGGGAAGAGTTGTGCGTGACGATCAAGAACGCACTGCAGTATGCTGAGGTACTCGCGAGAAATGAGGCGCTGCTTGAAACCGCGAAGGTGCTGGCGGCAAAAGATATTCCATTTGAGGATAAGTTGCAGCGTATGCTCACCATCTGCCTTAGGCAGATCGATGCGGAAAAAGGTTCGATTATGTTGAGGGATAAACAGGGGGATTTAGTGGTGAGGGCTGCAACCAACCAGAGACTGGTAGGAATCAAGAGGTATATGAATGATGAAAAGCGTGTGTCAGTATGGGTGGTGAAACATGGAGAGCCCCTTTTTGTAGAGAACATTAATGAAGATCCCCGATTTGCAGCGGCGGAGAAATCGCTCTATAAAAATAATAATTTTCTCTGTGTGCCCATAAAAAATGAGGATGATGCAGTCATCGGGGTATTCAACGTAACAGATAAGCGGGAGGGGGGACTATTTAGCAGAGAGGATGAGGTAACCCTTGCGACATTCATCAGTAGGATCGTGCTCTTGATTGAAAATGCCCAGCTCAAAGAGGAGCTCGAGGGAGAGAGGGCACGGCTTAAGAAGAAGAATGAGGAACTCCTTGCCGTGGAGAAGATGAGGGAGGATTTGGTGAACATGATTATCCACGATCTTAAGGGACCCTTGGCAGAGGTGATGGCGAACCTTGATTTGCTGGGGTATGAGCATTTGGAGAGTAACGCGCGAGAGTACTTAGACACCGCGATCCAGGGGAGCAATAACCTTCTCAGAATGGTCTTTAATTTATTAGATGTGAGGAGGATGGAGGAAGGTAAAGTGAGGCTGCATAATGAAGAGTGTGAGGTGAGCGCGCTCATCGAAGAGGTTATCACCAAGCACAAAACCATGCTGAGGCATAAGGCACTAGAAGTCACCACCGTCGTTGATAGAGAAGGGTCGACGTGGGTCGCGGATCGTTCGCTCATAGAGAGGGTGCTCAGCAATCTTTTAATAAATGCGATAGAGTATTCTCATCGGGGAGGACTCATAGAAATCGTATGCGCCTCCCACCATGAGACAGGTCAGCTCAGGCTGGAGGTGAGTGACCGGGGGAAGGGGATACCCAAGGAGTTTCACCAAAAGATTTTCGATAAATTTAGCCAGGTGGACCGAGGCTATGCTCACCGGAGACACAGTACAGGGTTAGGGTTGACCTTTTGCAAGATGGCGGTTGAGGCACACCAGGGGAAGATATGGGTGGAAAGTGAAGAGGGTAAGGGGAGCAGGTTTATATTCCTGCTCTCCCCGATGAAGCTTGACGAGGGGGCATAGGGAACCTGAAGAAAGAGGTGATGGTATGAGGGACCCCAAAGAGATGACATTTTTAATCATTGATGATATGCCCAACATGGTGAGGACCATCAGAAATATGCTTCGTCATCTCGGATACCAGCATACGGTTGAGGCTGAAGATGGTGAAGCTGCGTGGAGGATTTTGAAGACCGAGAAAATTGATTTCGTCATTGCAGACTGGAATATGCCCCACATGACAGGCATTGATCTCCTGCGTAAGGTGAGACTGGATGGCGAACTCAAGGAAATCCCTTTTTTGATGGTGACCGCAGAGGTGGCTGAGGAAACGGTGGCAGAAGCAGCCGAAACCGAAGTGGATGGATATGTTATTAAACCTTTTGTGGCGAAGAGCCTAGAGGAAAAGATACGAAAGATTCTGGAGAGGAGGAGTAACCCCAGTGAGGTAGACACCTTTCTTAAGTTAGGTAATGTCTATTGTAACTCAGGGATGCGAGAGAGTGCTCTTAAGGAGTATGAAAAGGCAATGAGGATCCAGCCTGATAATCCCAGGGTACACCATGCACTGGGAAATGTTTTTCAGGAGCGGGGAGAAATTGACAAGGCCGAGAGAGCTTACAAGAGGGCGATAGAGCTCAGTCCCCACTACCTGAAGGCGCATGAGAAGCTGGCACAACTCTATGAAAAGAAAGGTGAGGCCAGGAAAGCGCTCGCCTCATTAAAGGAAGTGGTAAAGATAAGTCCCAACAATCCAGAACGTCAGGGCACACTAGGGAAGATGTTTCTCAAGGAGGGGCTGGTAGAAGATGCCAAGGAGACGTTTGCGAAGGCAACAAAGATGGATCCCCACAATGAGAGGATGAGAACTCAAATTGGTGATGCCTTTTTAGAGAGCGGATTGCACCAAGAGGCTGAGGAGGTTTTCAAAAAATTATTGGAGGTGAACCCGCGGAGTGTAGAGGCCTATAACCGACTGGGTATCTCTTTAAGAAAACAAGGTAAATACCGTGAGGCTATCAGGGAGTATAAGAGAGCATTAGAGGTAGCTGTAGAAGATGAGCATGTATACTACAATCTAGGAAGAACCTATCTGGAGGCAGGGATGGTTACCGATGCCACAAAGTCGTTTGAAGATGCCCTTAGAGTCTGTCCTGATTTTAAGGAGGCAAGCGTACTGCTCAGGTCTCTCAAGGAAAAGAAGTAGCAGGCACCAGTAACCATTGGGGTGAGAGGAGAGAGTCACTTTAAGGAGTGTGATTATGGAAAGTGAAAAAGAGCGAAAGGATGAAAGTGGGAGTGCACGGCCTGACACAGGAGAGGCAAACAGTGATGATAGAAAGAGATCAAAGACTGAGTTGGATACAGAAGGTCTCGAGATAGAGGGGGCTACTTCCACCGCCGCTGCCACCGCAGGAGAAGAAACTGAAAGCACAGGCGAACAAAAAGAAGTACCCAAGAAGGTGATCGGTGCCAGAAAGCACCTCCTCATGGGTATTTCCCTCCTGCTGGTTCTGGTGCTCGTGGGTGGTGGTGGATTCATGTGGGTAAAATACTTTTCTTCGGAGCGTGGAGCAGAGGGGACAGGGGATCATCCCAAAGGGCCTCTCTATGAGCTTAAACCATTTTTTATACCCTTGAACACCAATGCCCAAGATAAGCAATTCATCCGATTGACCATGACCTTGGAGCTGCGTAGTGAGGGTACATTGAAGCAGGTGAAGAAACACCTTGAGGAAATAAGGGGTACTATTTTCCCTCTCTTACTTAATACCTCAGTAGAAAGATTTGAGTGGGAGAGAGAACCATTGGCTCAGGAGCTTACCTCAGCAATTAACCACTCCCTGGGGGAGACGCATATTGAAAGGGTCTTTTTCAAAAGCATCATAGAGATGTAAAGCCCGAGAGACACCGGGGATAGGCGAGGCACACAAGTGGTTGCGATAGAACGTGGTGAGTAGGGCATGGGTATGCGGAGAGGAGCTAAGGATTTTCGCAGGGTGGAAGAAGAGGGAATGTCTCCACGGAGGGTGAGAAAATATATTGGAGTTCACTTTGAGTGTTGTAAGGTGTACACTCGTGTCTATCTCAATAGTCAGGGGACTGCGTATGTGGGGTGGTGTCCCTACTGTGCGCAGCGCGTTGAGGTGAAGATCGATAAGAGAGGAACGCATTGTAGGTTTTTTAAAGTGGTTAGCTATTGAAGGGTGTAGTACCCACACGGGTAGGGGGAGAGAAAGTGCTTTGATAAATGTGGTAAGTATGGTATCTTCACTATCAGTGAGTGCTTCACCTCACCTACCAGGTCAATCATAATGCAAGAACTGTCATTTAACTCAAAGATACTCATGGGTGAAATAGCTGAGGGGCTCATTGTGATCAGTCCTGATTATAGGATACGGTGTGCGAGTCCTCTTATTGTACGGTTGACGGGACTTGAGGAGGAGGAACTCCGCAATAAGTTTTGTTACCAGATACTACGACAGAGAGAAGCCCCCTGTGAGGGATTTCCTCATGAGTGCCCCCTTAAGGAGGTTATTCACTCTGGCAAACCCGTTCGCTCTTTCCAGCATTACCTCAATGCACAAAAAGAAGAGGTTTCACTTGCCGTTGAGTGGTATCCGATAGAGGGGGAGAGAGGGGAAGTTACCTATATTATAGGTGTGCTGAAGGATGTGGCAGAGTTGAATGGTGTGAAGTCGAACGTAGAGCGACTCTCCCGATTCGCCGCCATGGGAGAGCTATTTCACGGTATAGGCCATAACTTAAATACACCCCTTTCTGCAGTGATGGCCCGAGGGGAAATGTTAGTGGAAAGACTCAAGAGGTTGAGGGAGGGAAGTAGAGAAAAGATGAGGGGGAGTGGTGAGGCGAGTGAATCGCCACTCGATAAGTGCGTGAGAGATGCCGAGGTGATTGTAGCTAATGCTGTCAAGCTCGCAGAAATCATAAGGAACATGATGCAAAAAGGGATACAGGAAAGTGAGGAGTTACCCCAGATGCTCAATCTGAGTGCGCTCTTAAAAGAGGAACTTACGTTCCTAGAGTCTGATATGAAGTTTAAGCATGAAATAGAGAAAAGATACTTTCTCGATGACTCGGTTCCCTATATTCAGGGGGTGTATCACCATTTTTCTCAAAGCTTCATTAACCTCATCAGAAATGCCATGGAATCCCTTGGGCAATCTGACATTAAAGAACTTACTATCACTAGTAAGTATGATAAGAATAGTGTATACATTGAAATTCATGATACGGGAGCGTTAGCTCAGAAGGGAACAAAAGGACGCCATCGTCCCCTGACCCTTAGAGAAATGCGATTCGATCTCGCCTGTGAGTTGTTGAAACTCTATGGTGCTGAGGTGAAGGTGAAGAGTAAATCACAGGATAATCTCTATGCTATTCGGATTCCCTATAAAAGCACGGGAAGCATTGGGTGAGCGAGGGTATCCCGGGTTAAAGTTTTGAAAGGACAAGGTCGATAAGTATAGTAGGTAGAGTTTTGGTTAGCTTTCATTTTTATGGTGTGAGGGGAGCCTTCCCATGCTTAGGTCAGTAGACATGCAGCAAGTATTGCTGCACTCAAATGTGGTTGAGAAGGTTCAACAGGTGCAGCAGCAACACGCTGAGGTAGAGAGGAAAAACTTTGCCCTCCAGTTTCAAGAGGAAATAGAGCAGAGAAAGAAAGAGGTGCAGGATACCAAGGAGAGTGAAGAGCTACAAATACGAGAGGAAGAGAGAAGAAAAAGACAGCGGCAGGAAACTATGAGTGCGCAGGAGAAAGCAGAAGGTGACACACCTCTCCCTCGCAAGGAAACAATAATTGAGGTAGAACAGGGGAAAATTCTCGACCTCAAAGTATGAGGTGTAATCACCCAGGAAGGGAGAACTCATGGCCAGTGTTACCATAGAATTTTGGCTGGTGCTTCAGTTGGTAGTAGAAGTGGTGCTCTGTGGGGTTATTGCATACTATCTCTTCCGCGAGAGGAGCCAGAGGGAAGCGCTCAGGGTAGAGAGGGAGAAAATAAAAGCACTACTTGAATCACTTCAGCATTTAGTTACCGAGTCTAAAGATTTAGATGAGAAACATCAAAGGTTGTTAGAACTCTGGGGAAAGGTAGAGAAGAGGGGAGCTGCCATAGAAGCCTACGTTGAGGACTATAAGCGAGAGCTTGCCTCGTTGCCACACTCACCTCAGCGGAGGGAGGGAGAGGAGAGGGAATCAAGTGCGCGCTCTTATGCAAAGGCATCCCGACTCATTGAACAGGGGGCGCCGATTGAGGAGATTGCTCACACGGTGGGATTACCCCGGGGAGAGATTGAATTGATTATGAACCTTAAAAAACAGTGATCGACGTTCACGAAATGAGAGAGCCTGAAAGCAGGAAGTGGAATACTAATTCTTTCTTCTTGCTTTATTTTTTTTAACGTCACCTCATCTGCATAGGTATAGGGATGTCGTTTTTATCATTTTTTTTATCCTATGCGGTAGCGCATGAGTAATCACCCCTATCCCCTTCGGGGCGTGATTTCAAGTCAGGATAATGAGGGAAAGAGAGCGATCTGAAAATGGTTGAGAACATTTTTGTTGAATCGGCACTCAACAAACGATTCCAGATTTTATTGACACCTTCCCTTAAGGAAACATTTATTTCCACCCTTACCGTGGGGCAGTTGCTTGAGGGGAGGGTGGTGAAGGCACTCAGTGATCACACCTTCCTTATCAACTTTAAGGGGCTGGAGGTAGTTGCTGAGAGCGCGGTATCACTGAAAGCGGGTGAGCAGATTCAGGTGAGAGTAGTACAAACCCATCCCCAGGTAGTAATGAACCCGGTAGGTGAGGCGGAGACAGCGCAGGAGATGGTTTCAACGCTTAGCATTTCTCCAGAGCCAGGTACCACCAGGCAGCTTACCCTCATGCTCTCGCCCTCCCAGCGGGAGGCGTTTTTTGCCACCCTTACTGTGGGGCAGTTGCTTGAGGGGAAGGTGGTGAAGGCACTCAGTGATCACACCTTCCTTATCAACTTTAAGGGACTGGAGGTAGTTGCTGAGAGCGCGGTAGCGCTTAAGGCAGGTGAGCAGATTCAGGTAGGGGTGGTACAAACCCATCCCCAGATGGTAGTGAGTCTTATCACCGAGGCCCTTCCAGAACAGAAGGTACTCTCACTGATACGATCGTATCTTCCCTTAAACCTTAACTGGGGAGAATTAGTAGAAAGCTTAAGTAGGATTCTAAAGGGTGAGGAGCGCTCTCTACTCGAGGTGACGGTTGGAAAGGAGATGGTGGAGCAATTAGTTACCTGCCTTTCTTCTCTTCTCTATGATGAGAGTAAGGTGGGGGAGAGTAACTATCTAAGGCAATTTATTGAACGATCGGGTTTGCTCTATGAATCAAAGCTCACGCATACACTCTTCCAAGGAGAAGGAGCAGTTCAGCAACCCTTTGCTACTACGGCGAGGGATCTCAAAGGCTTGCTACTAGAGCTTTCCCAGAAACTTGAAGATGGCATGGGGAGGAGCAAGGAACCAGGGGAGGTAGTGAGTGGTAAAGTAGGAGAGCTGCTGCAAATGGTACATTCCTCAATAAAGAGGATTGAGCTCCATCAACTGGTAAACTATCTCACGGGGAAAAACGACCAGCAACTAGTATTTCAGATACCGTTTGCCTTGCCAGAAGGGGTTAAGACGGCAGAACTCTATCTCCGTTATGGTGGTCAACGGGGCAAGAAAAAGAAAAGCGATCACGATGAGTTTTACATTGTCTTCCTTCTTGCGATGAGAAGACTAGGGGATCTAAGGATTGATACCCATATAGTTAAGAAAAAGATTAATTGTACTATTCAGGTAGGCAAAAAGGAAACTGCCCACTTTGTGAAAAATAATTTATCAGACCTCTCTCAACGACTGGAGGCGTTAGGATTTAAGGTAGCAAAGCTTGAGTGCAGTGTGCAGAGGAGTAAGCATCTTGCCCAGGACACTCCCCTGCAAGGCTTTTCCCTCCTTGAGATAAGACTTTTGGATATTATGGTGTGAATGGGAGGTGCTCACTTAGTGGGGGAGCGCCCTCATGGGTGAGTCGAAATACCACTCCCGTGTAACAGCGAGTGAATATGGTGAAAAAGAGGGAAAAAACACTCCGAAGAGCAGTATCGTTAAAATATGAACCCCCTCTCCATGAGGCACCCTTTGTAACCGCCAAGGGTCAGGGGATTATTGCAGAGAAGATCATTGCGCTGGCTAAAGAGCACCATATTCCTATAAAAGATGACCCCGATCTGGTGGAAGTGCTCTACCAACTGGAGCTTGAAGCCCAAATTCCCCCCGCCGTCTACCAGGTGGTAGCCGAGATATTTGCTTTTATCTATCTCCTCAATAAAAAATATCAACAGCAGTCACACGCCCTCTAAACCATTCTCCACACCCCACCTCTGCTATTGCGTTCAGGTACTCTCAACTTACCTAGGAAAAAAATTCCTACCGCTTGAGGATTATCTACCGATAGTGCCAGACTTTTAAAAGTGAAAGCATAAACATTTAATAGGTATTTTAATATGTTATATAAATTTTTACTTTTTAAAGGTTATGGCATGGCTATTGCTTTTAAACTTTAAAAAAACTTTTTTAGGTGCGCTATGAGTTACGGACTCTATGCTGCGGTTGCAGGGAGCATGGTACAGGAGAGGCGAATGGAGGTTCTCTCCAATAATCTGGCTAACGTAGGTACTGCGGGTTTTAAAGAGGATAGGCCGGTTTTCAAAGAACTCTTTCCGAAATACCCTACGGGCACTGAGCTTACTGATATAGATTCGATGCAGAGCTGGATGGTGGAACAGAAGATGATGAATGTGGGCTATCAAACTTTATCTGGTATCGCCACAGATTATACTACGGGAGAAATAAAGTATACCGGGAATCCCTTAGATGTTGCCATAAATGGTTCAGGTTTTTTTGTGGTGACCACTCCTCAGGGGGACTTATATACCCGAGAGGGAAGTTTTTCGCTCAATGAGAAAAGTGAGCTCATCACCCACGAAGGTTATCCTCTTAAAGGAAGGGAAAAGAACATTGTGATTAATGGAACAGAAATCTCTATTGATAGACAGGGTGGCATTACTGTGGATGGGGCACAGGTTGATGCGCTAAAAATAGTAGATTTTAAAGATTACTCAACGTTAAAAAAGGTGGGGGGAAATCTCTTTGAGTGTACCGATAAAGGGAATGAGAAGGTTGCCGAAGAGTATGAGATACACCATCGCTCCCTGGAGCTTTCTAACATCAATATCGTACAAGAGATGGTAAAGATGATCGATGTGATGAGATTATATGAATCTTATCAAAAGGTTATTCAATCCCTTGATGAAGCTACGGGGAAGGCAACCAGAGAAGTGGGCGCTGTGGCTTAGCTTCGAGAGTGAAAGGAGGTTACCATGTCATTAAGGGCACTATGGACGGCAGCAGTAGGAATGCAAGGACAGGCACTCAATGTCGATGTAATAGCCAATAACCTTGCCAATGTGAACACCACGGGCTTTAAAAGGAGTAGGGCTGATTTTCAGGACTTACTCTATCAGAATTTACGAATTGCCGGTGCCGCATCATCGGCAGGTACCGAATTGCCCACCTCCAATCAGATCGGTCTTGGTACCAAGGTGGCGGCGGTGGCAAAAATCTTTAACCAGGGTGATTATAAACAGACCGGGAATGAGCTGGATTTAGCCATTGATGGAAATGGGTTCTTCCAGATTACTACCCCCGATGGAGAAATTGCCTACTCCCGTGCGGGTTCCTTCAAAATGGATGGGGATGGGAATATCGTTACCCCAGATGGCTATCTGCTTCAGCCACAGATTACGATTCCCAATAATGCTGTTCAATTAACCGTGGGACCAGATGGGACAGTAACCGTGATGAATGCAGGGGAAACTACACCTTCAGAAATAGGTAAGATTGAGACAGGCAGGTTTGCCAATCCTGCTGGTTTAAACGCTATCGGTAAGAATCTCTTCATGGAGTCGGAAACCTCAGGCAGTCCTACTACCGGTACCCCGGGTCAGGATGGGCTGGGTACCATTTCCCAGGGTTACCTAGAGATGTCCAATGTGAATGTGGTTGAGGAAATGGTGTACATGATTGTGGCGCAAAGGGCATACGAGATCAATGGCAAAGCGATTCAAACCGCAGATGAGATGTTACAGATGGCAAATAACGTTAAACGGTAACAGAGAGAGATAGAACTATGAAACGAATACCTAGAGAGAAATGGATACTAGTTACAGTAACGGTTCTGATGTTTCAGTTGGGAGGTGTTCCTTCCCCATGGGCGAAAGTTACTGTAAACGTTGTGGATCAGGTGAAGGTACGCTCGGAGCAGGTAACGTTGGGCGAGATTGCTGAGATTGAGGGTGAAGGAGGCGCAGTGGTAGAAAAATTAAAAGCAGTCGTTATAGGGAAATCACCGCTGCCAGGTGAAGTGAGGGAGTTCAGTGCCAGCTATATTGAAGCAAAGTTGAAGCAGAGTGATATTGATCTCTCTCAGCTAACCCTTGCCCTTCCCGAGAAGGTTAAGGTAGTGGGGGAAGCCTATGAAGTCCCTCCACAAAAAATTGAGGAAATGGTTAAGAATTTTATTCTCCAAAAGGGACCATGGGATCCCACGGAAGTTTCCCTCACTGTTTCCCCCCTCAAGGGCATTAACCTCACGCCGGGGAAAATTACCTATGAGATCATTCCACCTAAGAAAGAGGATTATAGAGGGACTACCAACCTGTTAGTACTATTTATGGTAAATGGCAAGGTTGAGAAAAAGGTGTGGGTAAACGTTCAGATAGAGGTGAGCAGAGAGGTAGTGGTAAGTACCCATTTACTCTCAAGGCATTCTATTATTACCCAGGATGATCTCCGTCTGGAAAAGATGAACCTCGCTGATGTACCTCCCGATGTAGTAACAGATCCCCTTGAGATAATTGGCATGAGGACGAAAAGGGTGGTAGATGCTCATCTTCCCCTCTGTATCAGTTTCTTGGAGATGCCACCGGTGGTGAAGCGAGGAGATCTGGTGACCATCGTTGCCGAAACAGATGCAATAAAGATTACCACCCAGGGCGTAGTAATTGAGAATGGCGGTAAGGGGGATATGGTGAGAGTGGTCAATACCAGTTCCAAGAGAGAGTTGTTTGCGAGGGTAAAGGATTCAAAAACGGTAGAGGTGGATTTCTAAATAGTAAAAAGAACGGAGTTAAGAGAGGAATTATATGATGAAGCGAGCTTCTCTATGGTGTGTGGTGATGGTGGTAGCGTTTCCCGCGATTAGTACCAGTGGCGGAATTGGTACTATCGAGAGACAAGATGCGGTGTCAGAGCCTCTTGAGCATAAGGCACAAGAACTCACCCAGGGGCTCTCTTCCTATCGTTATGAGGGTTCCCTCTGGGAGGAGAGGGGTGCCGCGTTTTATATGGACAACACGGCGAGGATGGTAAATGATGTGGTGATGGTGAAGATTGATGAGATATCTGATGCCTCGCAACAGATGTCAACTAAGACCTCCCGCGATTCCAGTATCCTGGCAAGTATCACCAAATTTTTAGGATCTCCTCTTGATTTTGGTCTAAAAAATTTATGGGGAAAGGATGCTACAGGAGCAGAAGTACCTTTTAAACCAGAGCTTGAGAGTTCAGCCAAGAGTTCTCATAGTGGTTCGGGTAAGATTACGGGGAGCGGCAAATTGAGTGCCAGTGTTACCGCCAAGGTAATTGAGGTAATTCCAAACGGTAATCTGGTAATTGAGGGGAGAAAAGAGGTTACCATCGATAATGAGAAACGATTGATTGTGTTAAGTGGTATGGTTCGCCCAGAGGATATTGCCTTCGATAATTCTGTTTCCTCCAGCAAGATCGCTGATGTGCGGATAGAGTATGTAGGAACAGGGGTGATAAGCGATAAACAGAAACCAGGAAGATACCACCGAATCTTTGACTGGCTCTACCCATTCTAAGAGATGGTAGTGTTACAGAGGGGATGCCGCCATGCATACAATAATCGCGATGAGTAGAGATAAAGGAAGATGGATAAAAGGTATCAGCGCTATGGTGACAGTGCTCACGGTACTGATAGGAGGAGTGGGAGATATTCACGCAGCGCGGATAAAGGATATTGCCCACATTAAGGGGGCGCGGCCTAACCAGTTGATCGGTTATGGATTAGTGGCTGGATTAAATACTTCTGGTGATGATGACAAAACAGAATTTACCTTCCAGAGCTTAACCAACATGTTACAGCGGATGGGGATTGTGGTGGATAAGGCGAAGGTAGACATTGATAATATCGCAGGGGTAATGGTGACGGCAAACTTGCCACCCTTTGCCAAGATGGGGACCCGAATTGACGTGGTAGTGTCTTCCATGGGTAATGCCAAGGATTTACAGGGTGGTACGTTGCTTTTGACCCCACTGAATGCAACGGATGGGCATGTGTATGCGGTGGCTCAGGGGCCCATCTCCATCGGTGGTTTTGCTGCCGGTGGGGCAGCAGGGGGCGGGGTACAGAAGAATCACCCCACGGTGGGCTATATTTCAGGAGGGGCAATTGTTGAGAAAGAATTACCCTTCAGTCTGGATGGTGACCAGACACTCTGCTTGAATATTAACAATCCGGATTTTACTACCTCCCTTCGCCTTGCGACAGTGATTAATGAGGGGTTGGGGGGAACGCTTGCGAAATCCGTTGATGCGGGTACGGTTAAGGTTGAACTAACTTCTGATTTTCAAGGGCGGCTGGTGGAATTTGTTTCAAAGCTTGAAAATCTAGAGATTACCCCTGATACTGTTGCCAAAGTGGTGCTCAATGAGCGTACAGGTACGGTGATCATGGGTGAGAATGTGAGGATCTCAACGGTTGCGATCTCCCATGGTAGTTTAAGTATTATCGTGAAGGAGAGAGAAAGCGTGTCGCAACCGCTGCCCTTCTCTCAAGGTGAAACGGTAGTTACCCCCAGTACGGACGTGGTGGTAAAAGAAGAGAGCGCTAAATTAATAGTGGTACCCCAGGGGGTAAATATCGGTGAGGTAGTGCGGGGACTCAATGCCATTGGTGTTTCTCCCCGTGATTTAATGTCCATCTTTCAAGCCATTAGGGCCTCGGGGGCCTTACAGGCTGAATTGGTGATCATCTAAAATGAGTATACCTGTTTCTGTTACACCGCTGACAACGAGCCAGCGTATTCTCAGGGATACGGTGCAGGAAGAGTTCGCACCGGTGAATATGCAGAATCAGTCTGAGGAGGAGAGGAAGAGGTTAGAGGAGGCGTGTACTGAGTTTGAATCACTTTTTATCTGCCAAGTGTTAACGCAGATGAGAAAAACCGTAGTCAAATCGGGATTGGTTGACGGGGGGAAGGGAGAAGAGATTTTTACCAGCTTGATGGATGAAGAGCTTTCTAAACAGATCTCGATACGACAGGGGCTGGGGTTGAGCGAACCGTTGATAGAGCAGTTGACCGGTGAGAGAACAAAAATGGTACCGCAGAGTATCATTACTCACACCTATGATAGAACTAAAAATGATGAGGGAGGTGATAAACTTTTTGTGCTCCCTGCGATGGGGTCTATTTCATCCCCCTATGGGTGGAGGAAAGACCCCTTTACCGGTGAGAGAGATTTCCATTGTGGCATGGATATCGCAAGCCCTTTGGGCACCGAGGTGTATGCAGCGGACGCAGGGCGTGTGGTCTTTAGTGGATGGAAGGTGGGCTATGGAAAGGTAATTGAAATAGAGCACCAGAATGGTTTCAGCACCCTCTACGCTCACAATGCTAAGAGTCTGGTGAAAGAGGGAGAGAATGTTACCAAGAATCAACCCATTGCTTTGGTGGGGAGCTCAGGAAGATCAACCGGTCCTCACCTCCACTATGAGGTGAGAAAAAATGGAGAACCGATTAATCCTACCAGGGTAACCAGAATGGATAGGGGAATATGGTATGCTCAAAAGTTGTAACGTCTTATTTTTTGCGTTTTGATAAATGCGCAGGTGAGGGCAAGAAAGCGCGAGGTGGTTATGAAAAAATTAGCTCATGATCTTACAGAGGAAGGTAAAAAAAGGGAGA
>CAYYOQ010000005.1:0-28753 GCA_964473235.1 uncultured Thermodesulfobacteriota bacterium
TCATTTTTTGCGATGGATAATCCTTCCCCGAGTTAAATCATAGGGAGAAAATACTACGGTAACCCTATCTCCAGGAAGAATCTTGATGTAGTGCATCCTCATTTTACCTGAAATGTGGCCGAGCACCCTATGACCATTATCTAGATCCACCCTGAACATCGCATTGGGCAATGACTCCAGCACCGTGCCCTCAAATTCAATCGATTCCTCTTTTGCCATTTCTCACGTAAAAAGTTTTTAAATTGAAGAGAGAAACGCTAGTGATTAAGAACTGTTACAATCCTTGTGGCTATCTCCTCGATACTGCCCATCCCGTCGATGGATCGGAGGATTCCCTTCCTTTTATAAAAGTTAATAAGGGGCGCAGTTTGTGACTGATATACCTGTAAACGGTTTCTGATAGTTTCTTCTTTATCATCATCCCTTTGGTAGAGCTCTCCCTGACACTTATCGCACACCCCATCTTTCTTGGGTGAATTAAAGACTATATGGAAACTCTCTCCGCACCGTCTACAGCTCCTTCTCCCGGTGAGCCTCTTTATAAGCGCTCCCTCATCAACCTCAATGCTCAACACGTGTTCAATAGCTACTTCCCGTTGAGCCAGTGTGGTATCCAATGCTTCCGCCTGTGCAACCGTGCGGGGGAATCCATCCAACACAAAACCACGCTCACAGTCAGATTGTCCCAGACGCTCCTCAATAATCTTAATCACCAGGGAATCAGGAACAAGTAACCCCTTATCCATGTATGTTTTTGCTTCAAGTCCTAGAGGGGAACCCTTCCTCACTGCCTCCCTCAAAATATCCCCGGTTGATATTTGGGGAATTCGATAGGTGTCAATCAGCAGCTTTGCCTGTGTTCCCTTTCCACAGCCTGGTGGGCCAAGGAGAATGAGTTTCATACGCACATCTTCTTGTATAGTTTGTCGGTTTATGATTCCTCGTTTAGTACCTTAAAAACTTTATGTTTAACGTCTACCCTTAATGTGTCCCTTTTTCAAAAAGCCTTCGTAGTGACGGGTTAACATGTGTGATTCAATTTGCGATACCGTATCTAGTGCAACCCCCACTACAATTAATAGTGCCGTACCTCCAAAATAGAAAGGTACATTAGCCTTATAGATAAGTAGAGAAGGCAACACACACACTATAGAGAGGTAGAGGGCTCCACCCAAGGTAATTCTGGTGAGCACCCTATCGATATAATCAGAGGTTTTTTTACCAGGCCTTATGCCAGGGATATAACCACCATATTTCTTCATGTTATCAGCGACATCAACCGGATTAAAGATTACCGCGGTATAAAAGTAGCAAAAGAAAATTATGAAAAACACATAGAAGAAATTGTATAAAAGATGAGAGGGGCCTAAACTGTCTAGTATAAATTTAATCCAGGGATAAGCTTCTAAGATATCCTTAGGCATAAAGTTGGTAATGGTTAAGGGGAACATTAAAATGGAAGAGGCAAAAATGGGAGGAATCACTCCCGAAATATTAATCTTCAAGGGCAGATGAGTGCTTTGTCCACCATACATCTTCCTTCCCACCACTCTTTTGGCGTATTGGACAGGGATACGACGTTGCCCCTGCTCACAAAAAATGATTGCACCTACCACCACCACCATCAAGGCAAAAATGAATAAAATGAAGAGGGGTGCCATCTCACCAGTTCGGTAAAGCCTCAACATATTGCCAACCGCAGAAGGCATTCTCGCCACGATGCCGGCAAAGATAATCAGTGAGATTCCATTCCCTATGCCTCTCTCCGTTATCTGTTCCCCCAGCCACATAATGAAGGCTGTCCCTGCCGTCAAGGTGATGATGGTCATTATCCTGAAAGACCATCCGGGAGTGAGCACTACACTTTCTCCTCCAGGTCCGGCCATTTTTTCAAGCATCACACTTATTCCAAAACCCTGGATTATGCTTATGAGGACTGTTCCATAGCGTGAATACTGGGTAATCTTTTTACGACCCGCTTCTCCTTCCTTAGAGAGTTTCTCCAGGTAGGGAATCACCACCGTCAAAAGCTGAATGATAATGGTAGCGCTAATATAGGGCATAATGCCTAGGGCAAATACTGAAAAGTTTTCCAAGGCACCACCCGAAAACATATTAAAGAGCTCAAAGAGGGTTCCTTTGGCCTGTTCAAAAAATGCCATAAGGGCCCGGGTATCGATACCCGGAGTAGGAACATATATGCCTATTCGGTACACTGCGAGCAGCAAGAGAGTAATAACTACACGCTTTCTTAGCTCTGGAATTTTAGGGATATTTTGAAAACCACCAACCATGGCTAAATAATCTCCACCTTTCCTCCTACTGCTTCAATCTTTTCCCTTGCCGCTTTACTAAAGGCATGGACCCTTAGGGTAAGGGGATAGGCGATGGTGCCCTCACTAAGAAGTTTTATTCCTGCAGGAGACTTTTTGACGACACCCGAGGTAATGAGGGTGTCTGTATCCACCACACTGCCTTTTTCGAACTTAGTCAAATCCCTAATATTAATAATGGCATACCTTTTTTTAAAAAGGCTGTGGAAACCCCTCTTAGGCATTCTCCGCTGAAGTGGCATCTGCCCTCCCTCAAAACCGGGGGGGGCTCCTCCGCCTGAACGTGCATTCCAACCTTTGTGACCACGGCATGCCGTCTTGCCATGTCCTGAACCAGGACCTCTACCTACCCGCTTCCTCTGCTTTACCGCTCCCTGAGGAGGGCTCAATTGATTGACTTTCATCTCAGCACACTTTACCTATTCATCGACTTTCACCAGGTAAGATATCTTTTTAATCATCCCTCTCACCTGGGGTGTGTCTTTCAACACTACCGTCTCATGGATCTTATGTAATCCCAGACTCTTAACGGTCAACCTATGCTTTTGGGGCCGACCAATTGCACTCTTTATAAGGGTGATTTTCAATTCCTTACTCATAATACCTCATCAAGGTTTGATCAGTATACATTGCTTATGCACTGCCCTCCACCATGCTCAGCTTTTTATACATCTCTTCCTTTCTCCTAATCCTTTTAAAGGCTTCAAACGTTGCCCTGATGGTGTTATGAGGGTTATTTGAT
The DNA here is from genome assembly GCA_964473235.1 of uncultured Thermodesulfobacteriota bacterium. GTDB lineage: Bacteria > Desulfobacterota > WTBG01 > WTBG01 > WTBG01 > CAYYOQ01. Next base: position 3,076 of record CAYYOQ010000005.1, read on the forward strand.
CCCAGACATTTAGTAAGTATATTTTTAATCCCGGCAGATTCAATGACTGCCTTGACCGCTCCACCAGCAATGACCCCTGTCCCTTCAGAGGCAGGTTTTAAGAATACATTGCTCGCTCCATACTGGCCAATAATCTCACAGGGGATGGTTCCATTCACAATAGGAATCTGCATGAGGTTTCTCTTTGCCTGATCTACTCCCTTTCGTATCGCTTCAGGAACCTCATTAGCCTTCCCAAGACCGTAACCGACCCAGCCATTGCCATCACCCACTACCACAATCGCACTGAAACTGAATCGACGACCGCCCTTCACCACCTTTGCCACCCTGCTGATATTGACCACCCTATCTATCAAATTTAACTCACTGAGATTTACGATAGACAATCACTCACCTCCCTAAAAAAAGAAACCGTAATTGTAGCATCCTATTAAAAATGGAGGCCACCTTCTCGAGCTGATTGAGCTAAGGCCTTGACCCTCCCATAAAATAAAAATCCATTACGATCAAACACTACCGCAGTAATATTTTTTGCTAAGCATTTTTGAGCAATGAGCGTACCTACCTTTTTAGCTGCCTCCACATTACCAAGATTTTTAAGCGCACCCTTTAGTTCGGGGCTCAATGTAGAGGCACACACAAAGGTACGACCAGAGATATCGTCAATCACCTGGGCATACATATGTTTGTTACTCCGGTACACACTCAGTCGAGGTTGATCTGGTGTTCCCTTGATCTTCTTTCGTACCCTTAGCTTACGTCTGAGCAACGCATCTGCTTTTTCTAATCGAGGGGACATGGCAATTTCCGCCTCCCAATCCATATACAACGTTTATACTATTTAATTCCCTTCTTACCTATCTTTGTCTTAATCATTTCATTAGCATACCTAATGCCTTTTCCTTTGTAAGGTTCCGGTTTTTTGAATCTCCTAATAATTGCGGAGGTCTCCCCTACGAGCTGTTTGTCGGCACCCTCAAGGGTAATTTTTGTCTGACCCTCAACCCGGGCAGTGATACCAGTCGGAAGATCAAAGAGGATGGGGTGACTGTACCCCACGTTGAGCTGAAGCCTTCTCCCCTTAAGCTCAACACGATACCCAATACCAATCAGCTCTAAGGTCTTCTCAAACCCTTTGCTCACACCCATAACCATGTTCGCAACCAGACTGCGGGTGAGTCCATGGACGGCGCTACACTTCTTATGGGAGGCCTTTAGTGCAACCACTACCGTATCCCCCATTACTGAGACACTCACTTCCGGAGGGAGCGTTTGGGTTAAGCTTCCCTTTGGCCCCTCTACCCTCACCAAAGCATTATCCACTATGACTTTTACTTCTTGAGGAATAGAAACAGGCAATTTTCCAATCCGCGACATCGTGTAACTCCTTAGCGGCACCTAGGAAATATATGTTTTTGCTCGTCAGTCTTGTGTTCCCTCACCACACAAAGCAGAGGACTTCCCCACCTATATCGAGACGTCGTGCCTCGCTGTCTGTCATCACACCCTTTGAAGTTGAAAGAATCGCAACCCCCATACCACTCATCACCGAAGGGATGCCATCTTTACGGGCATATACCCTCAATCCTGGTTTGCTCACCCTCTTGAGACCAGTGATGAAAGGATGGTTGCGTTCATCGTAGCGGAGAAAGACCCGCAATGTTTTTATATGATTGTCACTTACTATTTTAAAGTCCTTTACATACCCCTCTCTTTTTAAAAGACTCGCGATATTCACTTTCAATCGGGAAGAAGGGATATCAACCTTCTCAAATTTTGCCTTATTCCCATTCCTTATTCTGGTCAACATATCAGCAATGGAATCAGTAAGCATGACTGCTTTCCTCACACACGGTTCAATTACCAACTGGATTTAATAACACCGGGGATCTCACCTTGAGAGGCTAATTTCCTGAAGCAGATTCTACACATATCAAATTTTCTATAGTAAGCCCTCGGTCTCCCACAGAGGGGACAGCGATTATAATCCCTCACCAGAAATTTCTTTGGTCGCTTTGCCTTTGCAATTAAAGATTTCTTTGCCACACGTCTACCTCACCATTTCACTAGTCTTAGAACTTAAGCACCTGCTAATCCCTGAAGGGCATACCGAGCAACCCTAAGAGAGCCTTACCCTCTTCGTCCGTTTTGGCGGTGGTGACAACACTGATATTCAACCCCTTTATTTTGTCAATCTTGTCATACTCAATTTCGGGGAAAATAATCTGTTCCTTAATCCCCAATGAATAGTTTCCTCTCCCATCAAACGACTTGCTCGACACACCCCTGAAATCTCTCACTCGGGGGAGTGTAATGTTGATCAGCCGATCAAAAAATGCGTACATTCTCTCTCTCCGGAGGGTAATCATACACCCGATGGTCATCCCCTTTCGAAGCTTGAAGTTTGCAATGGATTTTTTAGCCTTAGTAAATATCGGCTTCTGACCAGTGATTGCCATGAGTTCACTGGCAGCAGAATCTAAGACCTTTATGTTCTGAATCGCCTCCCCCAAACCCATGTTCACCACTATTTTGTGCAAACGTGGAACCTCTAAACTATTTTTATAGTTAAACTCCTTCATCAGTTTGGGAAGGATTTCTTTGCTATAGCGTTCTCTTAGTCTATCCATATCTGGTCCCTGTGAGAGAGCCTCCTATGAGCTATAGGTCAATGAGCTCACCGCACTTTTTACAATATCTCACCCTCTTCCCATCCTCTAAAAGCTTCCGTCCCACCTTCACCGAGGCATTGCACTTGGAACAGATAACAATCACATTGGAGATGTGGAGAGGTGCTTCCTTCTCAATGATGCCACCTTGCCTTGTTTTAGCAGTTGGTCGGCTATGCCTCTTCACCATATTGATCTTCTCAACCACCACGCTCTTCTTCTTAGGGATTACCCTGAGTATTTTCCCCGTCTTTCCCCTCTCTTTGCCTGCAATAACTTTTATTTGATCACCCTTCTTCATATTAAACTTTACTGACATACCTTATCCCCCTTGAGGGAAAAATCCCGTCTCTAGAGCACTTCGGGAGCGAGCGAGATGATTTTCATAAAATTTCTAGCCCTCAATTCTCGTGCTACCGGTCCAAAGATACGAGTCCCCATTGGTTCATTTTGGGGGTTGATGAGGACTGCTGAATTATCTCCAAAACGGATGTAAGTTCCATCAGGTCTTCTCGCCTCTTTGGTAGTGCGAACCACCACCGCCCGTGCCACTGACCCTTTTTTCACTTTTGAGTTAGGAATAGCCTCCCGTATAGATACTATGATGATGTCTCCCACAGTGGCATATCTCCTCCTTGTCCCACCCAGCACCTTGATACAAAAAAGCTTTTTTGCACCAGAGTTATCGGCAACTTCTAATACTGTTTGTTCTTGAATCATAACGTCAATGAATGATAACGTGTTGTGTGTTCTAAAGATAAAAATTTATCTTTTTTCTTCTATAATTTCTCTCACCCTCCACCGCTTGAGCTTACTCAAGGGACGGGTCTCAACAATCACCACCGTATCTCCCACCTTACACTGATTCTTTTCATCGTGAGCTTTGTAGGTAGCTCTCCTCTTTGTTAGTTTTTTGTACTTTGGATGCCTCACCAGACGGGTGCTTCCCACCACCACTGTTTTGTCCATCTTATCACTTACCACTACACCCACTACTGTTTTTCTTACTCTTCGCTCGCTCATAATGTAAACCCACTATTAGTACTAACTCACCACTATCTCTGTTTCTCTCTGATAAGTGTCTTTACCCTTGCGATATCTTTTTTCACCTGGGCAACCCGCATCTTATTTTCAAGTTGAGAGGTAGCCAGCTGAAATTTTAAATTGAACAACTCTTCCGAGAGATCGAGTACCCGTTGTTGTAATTCCTCAAGGGTGAGTTCCTTAAGTTCACTCACTTTCATACTTCAACTCCGTGAGAGGAATCTCGTTGCGAGGGGAAGCTTATGAGCAGCTAATCTAAACGCTTCCTGAGCAACCTCTTTGGAAATACCCTCCATTTCGTAGAGGATTCTTCCAGGTTTCACCACCGCAACCCATTCTGAGGGGTCTCCCTTGCCTTTGCCCATTCTGGTCTCAGCTGGTTTTTTAGTGATGGGTTTGTCAGGAAACACTCTAATCCAAACCCGTCCTATCCTCTTTATGTGACGTGTAATCACTATTCGTGCTGCCTCAATCTGTTTCGAGGTCAACCAGCCGCACTCTTGGGCCTGTAAACCATAGTCGCCAAAGGAGAGATTGCACCCTTTTGAAGCAATCCCCCTCATTTTTCCTCTCTGCTGCTTTCTATATTTTACCTTTTTAGGTGCTAACACACTTCAACCCCTTTTAATTCGCTGTGCGAGGAGCCGCGGGTTGTTCCCGGTTAATCCACACCTTTACCCCAATAATACCATAGGTAGTGAGCGCCTCGGTAAAGCCATAGTCAATATGAGCACGGAGCGTTTGCAGTGGAACTCTCCCCTCCCGATACCATTCACTCCGTGCGATCTCTGCCCCCGCCAGTCTTCCCGAACAGGAAATTTTTACCCCCAGTGCACCCATTTTCAGTGAGGTGGTAACACTGCGCTTCATGGCGCGTCTGAAGGCAACCCTTCTCAACAGCTGCAATGCGACATTTTCCGCAACCAGTTGAGCATCGAGTTCCGGTTTTTGCACCTCGTGAATATTAATGTAAATCTCCTTGTCCGTGAGTAATTGCAGTTCCTTCTTCAGCTGATCTATTTCAGCACCCTTCCTTCCGATGACCATTCCTGGACGAGAGGTGTAAATATTTATTTTCACTTTATTGGCTGCACGTTCAATCTCTATCTTAGAAACACCTGTTTGATAGAGCTTTTTTTTTAGATACTTTCTGATGGCGATATCTTCGTGTAACAGTCTCGCATAGTCTTTCTCTGCATACCATCGTGAAACCCAGGTCCTATTGATCCCGATGCGTAATCCTATCGGATTAACCTTCTGTCCCAAAATCTTCCCTCCTTAAAATAAACAATCAACTCTCCTCTATGATAATTTTTATATGACTTGTCCTCTTGAGAATTCTCGCTGCCCTCCCCATAGCCCTCGCATGGAACCTCTTCATGGTCGGCCCCTCATCAACAAAAATGGACTTTACCCTTAGGGTATCTACATCAACACCTTTCTTCTGCCCTGCATTGGCGATAGCAGACTTTAACACTTTAGAGATGAGAGGTGCTGAGGCTTTAGGGGTGAACGCGAGAATATGGAGTGCTTCTCCCACCTTTTTCCCTCTGATAAGATCCACAACCAGCCTAGCCTTACGGGGAGAAATTCTTAGGTATCGTGCACGAGCAACTGTTTCCATGGTAGTAATGACCCCTACAGACTATTTTTCTGTCTTTACCTTAGCTTGTTTCCTATCACCAGAATGGCCATGAAACGTTCGGGTGGGAGAAAACTCACCCAGTTTATGGCCAACCATGTCTTCAGTAACAAACGCGGGGATAAATTTTTTCCCGTTGTGTACCGCAAAGGTGAAACCAATCATTTCTGGCACGATGGTTGATCGACGTGACCAGGTTTTAATCACCTTCTGGCTTGAGGTTTCTTTGGCGGCCACCACCTTTCGCCAAAGGCTTTCCTCCACATAGGGGCCCTTTTTTACCGAACGCGGCATTATTTCACCTCTCGGATTATCATAGTAGGATGCATGTTCATCTACTTCTTCTTTCTAATGATATACTTACTACTGGGTTTTTTCCTATCTCTGGTCTTAAACCCCCTAGTCGGTACACCCCAGGGGGTGACCGGATGTCGACCACCCGAGGTCTTCCCTTCCCCCCCTCCTAAAGGGTGATCAACCGGATTCATCGCAACCCCTCTCACCTTGGGTCTTCTTCCCAACCATCGCGTTCTTCCCGCTTTGCCTCTCGCTATATTTTCATGATCGAGATTTGAAACCTGGCCAATCGTCGCATAGCACTCAAGGTGCACCATCCGCACCTCGTTTGAGGGAAGCCTGATCTGGGCATAGCTACCTTCTTTGGCTAAGAGCTGACCATAACCTCCCGCGCTCCGTATCAACTGCGCTCCCTTCTTGGGTTTGAGTTCCACGTTGTGAATGAGTGCTCCGAGGGGGATGTTCCTTAAGGGGAGGGCATTCCCCGGTTTGATATCTACTTGCTCACCCGATAGTACGGTATCGCCCATTTTTAATTCAGAGGGCGCAAGGATATACCTCTTTTCCCCATCCAGGTAGTTGAGCAGTGCAATACGGGCAGAGCGGTTTGGGTCATATTCGATGCCTGCTACCTTAGCGGGTATATTATACTTATCCCTTTTAAAATCAATGATCCGATATAACCTCTTATGTCCTCCACCTCTATGTCTGCAGGTAATACGTCCCATGAAGTTCCGCCCGCCGCTCTTAGTGAGAGGACGAATCAGGCGTTTCTCTGGTCCGGACCGAGTCAGTTCCTCAAAGGTTGCACCAACGTGAAACCTTCTGCCTGGTGATGTTGGTTTATACGTCTTAACTGCCATTTTTATAGTACCTTATGAGAGGGGGCGAAAGGTAGTAATTCACTATACCCCTTCAAAAAACTCTATGAGTTCTCCTTCCCTCAAGGTGACAATCGCCTTTTTCCAATCAGGTTTCTTTCCTTGTGATTTCCCCATCCTCTTTTTCTTACCCTGAAAATTGATGGTATGTACTCTCACCACATGTACTTTAAAAAGCTTTTCCACCGCCTTTTTAATCTCTATTTTGTTGGCTCTTATAGCAACTTCAAAGGTAATCTGATTCAAAGAATCTTTCATGGAATTGCTTTTTTCGGTAATAAGAGGCTTCCTTAAAATACCATAGTAATCTATCATAGCGATACATTCCTTACTATTTTTTCTAAACAGGAATGGGTAATGATTAAATTTTCATACCTGAGGATATCATAGACATTGAGCCCTTCAGGCCTCAACACCTTAACCAATGGAACATTACGTGCAGACTTCTCCAAGGTGAGATTGGCATCATCTACAATAAGTGCGCTTTCTATATCAAATTGGTGAAGCACCTTGAGAAAGTTTTTTGTCTTTATCTCAGGGAGCTGAAAACCTTCAAAAACCAGTAATTTATTTTCTTTTAATTTGCTACTTAAGGCAGAACACAAGGCCAATTTTCTAACCTTTTTGTTTACTCTATAGGAATAATCCCTTGGCAGGGGGCCAAATATTGTACCACCACCCCTCCAGAGGGGTGATCTGATAGAACCAGCCCTCGCTCGACCTGTACCCTTTTGCCGCCAAGGTTTCTTTCCACCACCACTAATCAGTGCCCTGTTCTTGGTAGATGCAGTACCTCTTCTCCTATTGGCAAGCTGCATCCTGACTACCTCGTAGAGAAGGTGTGGCTTCACTTCACAGCCGAAAACCTTTTCATCTAACTCAATCTGAGATACCTTTTCTTTATTAATATTATATATATCCACTGAAACTTATACCCTCACTTCTTATCTGCTATCTTTGCGGCAAACCTCTTCGAAGGTTTAATTATTACCATACCATTCTTCGCACCGGGCACCGCGCCCCTGAGGAAGAGCAGGTTTTTTTCTACTCTTCGATCAACAATTTCCAAGTTTTCAATCGTTACCGTGGCTGCACCTTGATGTCCAGGAAGCCTCTTACCCTTAAATACTCGTGAGGGATACGCGCTTGCCCCTATAGAGCCGGGAGCACGATGGCTGGTTGAGCCGTGAGAACCAGGGCCACCCTTAAATCCCCACCGCCTCATCCCTCCCGCAAATCCTTTCCCCTTGCTCACACCCGTTACCGTTACCTTCTCCCCTACCTGAAATATTTCTAGATTTATCTGCTGTCCCAACTGGTAGGGATTGATATCATCTACCATAAACTCTTTAAGATGATAGAAGGCACCACCAGCGTTTTTGAAATGACCCTGCAAAGGCTTACTCACTCTGCCCACCTTTTTGGGAAGAAAACCTAATTGCAGGGCATTATACCCCTCTCTCTCCTTACGCTTTACCTGAACCACAGAACAAGGACCTGCCTCAATTACCGTGATGGAAATGACCCTTCCCTCATCAGAGAAAAGCTGTGTCATTCCCAATTTTTTTCCTATCAATCCTAACGCCACTTTCTGTATGCTCCCTACAAGTGTGAAAGCTTCTTATAATTTGATTTCTACATCAACACCGGCTGAGAGATCCAATCTCATCAATGCATCAACTGTTTGCTGCGTAGGTTCTAATATATCGAGAAGCCTCTTATGTGTTCTCATCTCAAACTGTTCTCGCGATTTCTTATCAACATGGGGGGAGCGCAGCACACAGAATTTATTGATCACTGTAGGTAAGGGGATGGGACCTATCACTTTCGCTCCCGTTCGTCTCGCTGTTTCCAGAATCTCTTCAGCAGACTTGTCTAACAGCCTATGATCATAGGCCTTTAAACAAATCCTTATCTTCTGTTCACTCATTACTACTCCCCTCACCAACAATCTTTACTATTTCCTGAGATGCTTTTTGTTCACTCCACTACTTCAGAGATCACCCCTGCCCCTACCGTCTTACCTCCCTCTCGTATCGCAAACCTCAACTCCTTCTCCAACGCAATCGGCATTATCAACTCCGCCCTCATCTCTACATTATCCCCAGGCATCACCATCTCTACCCCCTCCGGTAACGTCACATTCCCCGTCACATCCGTCGTCCTAAAATAAAACTGCGGCCGATATCCATTGAAAAATGGCGTGTGCCTTCCCCCCTCCTCCTTCGTCAATATGTATACCTGCGCCTTAAACTTCGTGTGCGGCGTGATACTCCCAGGATGCGCTACCACCTGACCACGCTCTACCTCCTCACGCTTCGTCCCACGTAACAATACCCCTACGTTGTCTCCCGCTACCCCCTCATCCAATATCTTGCGAAACATCTCTACCCCGGTGCATACCGTCTTCTGCGTCGCCCGTATCCCTACAATCTCTACCTCCTCACCTATCTTCACCTTCCCCCGCTCCACTCTCCCCGTCACTACCGTCCCTCTCCCCGATATGCTAAAAACATCCTCTATCGGTAACAAAAACGGCTTCTCCACTTCCCTCATCGGCTGCGGTATGTAACTGTCTACCGCATCCATTAACTCCCACACGCACTTATACTCCTCCACATTCGCATCCTTTGAACTCGACTCCATCGCCTTCACCGCACTCCCCTTCACCACCGGTATCTCATCCCCAGGAAAATCATACTTGCTCAACAACTCCCTCACCTCTAACTCCACCAGCTCCAACAGCTCCTTGTCATCTACCATATCTACCTTATTCAAAAATACCACGATCGACGGCACCCTCACCTGCCTCGCCAACAAAATGTGCTCCCGCGTCTGTGGCATCGGCCCATCCGCCGCACTCACTACCAAAATCGCCCCATCCATCTGCGCCGCCCCAGTAATCATGTTCTTAATGTAATCCGCGTGCCCCGGACAATCTATGTGCGCATAGTGTCGCTTCCCTGTCTCATACTCTACGTGCGCTATGGCTATCGTCAATCCCCGCTCCTTCTCCTCCGGCGCCTTGTCTATCTGATCATACGCCATAAACTCTGCCTGCCCCTTCAACGCCAGTACCTTCGTGATCGCCGACGTCAGCGTCGTCTTCCCATGATCAACGTGCCCTATCGTCCCTACGTTAATGTGCGGCTTCCGCCTCTCAAACTTCTTCTTAGACATCGCTCCTGCCTCCTATGTTATGGTGCATAAATTACCGTGCACATGGTAGGTGTGATACAATAGCTTCTGCGATACTATGCGGTGTCTCCTGGTACCGAATGAAGGAAAGGGTATGGTGCGCCCTTCCCTGAGTTAGGGAACGCAGCACCGTCGTGTAACCAAAGGTTTCAGCAAGCGGGATTTCAGCCCTCACCTGGGCAATCCGATTACGAACTTCCATAGAAACGATCCTGCCTCGCCGAGAGCTAACGTCACCCATGAGTTCGCCAAGGAACTCCTCAGGGGTAGCTACCTCTAGTGACATGAGTGGCTCCAAGAGTACTGGAGCGCCATTGGTCACCCCTCGCTTAAACGCCTTAGAAGAGGCAGTTTTAAAAGCGAGTTCGGAGGAATCCACAGAGTGATAGGAGCCATCATAGAGGGTAATGCTTATGTCTACTACGGGAAATCCTCCCTGCACTCCCTTTTCTGCAGCCTCAAGTACTCCTTTTTTAACTGCGGTAATATATTCTTTGGGAATGATACCTTTTATAATCTTATCGATAAAAATGACACCTGTTCCCCTCTCCAATGGTTTAACCTCAAGCCAGACATGACCGTACTGACCACGGCCTCCACTTTGACGGATGAATTTCCCCTCCACTTTGCATTTTTTAGTGATAGTTGTTTTATAGGCAACTTCTGGTTTACCTATGATAGTATCTACCGAAAACTCACGCTGCAATCGGTCAGCAATGATCTCCAAGTGTAATTCACCCATTCCCGAAACGATGGTCTGTTCCGTCTCTTCATCGAAGTGGACACTACAGGAAGGATCTTCCATTGAGAGTCTCCTTAGGGAATCCATCAACTTCTCTTGATCAGATTTTGCTTTGGGATCAATGGCAACGGAAATCACGGTGTGGGGAAACTCAATTTGCTCGAGCAGCAGGGGATACTCTTCACTACAGAGGGTATCCCCGGTGGTAGTATATTTCAAAGGGACGGCAGCGATATCGCCTGCGCTGACCTGAGGGGTTTCTTCCCGCTTATTGGCATGCACTTTCAAGATGCGGTGTATCTTTTCCCTCTTATTCTTCCGAGAGTTATACACCACGGAGCCCTTGGTGAGCTTTCCTGAATACACCCTCAGAAAGGTGAGTTGCCCTATGTAGGGATCGCTCATGGTTTTAAAGGCAAGTGCTGAAAATGGTGTGGTATACTTTGCCTCCCTCGTCTCCTCCTCTCCCTCTAGATTAATCCCCTTCACCGGCGGGAGATCGGTGGGAGAGGGAAGGTAGTCAACGATGCCATCAAGCAGTGACTGAACGCCTTTATTCTTAAAGGCTGACCCGCACACCACTGGTACCACTTTTAACTCAAGGGTCGCCCTTCTCAGGGCAGCCTTTATCTCATGTGAAGGAATGGGGAAATCAGCAAGGTATTTTTCCATTACACCCTCTGAGTAATCTGCCGCTACCTCAAGTATCTTTGCCCTAGAGGTGTGAGCAAGTTCGAGGAGATGAGGAGGAATCTCTTCCGAGGAGTAGTGTACGCCAAGTGAATTTTCATCATATATGATAGCCTTCATCTCAACGAGATCAATCACACCTCTAAAATTCTCTTCCTGACCATAAGGGATTTGCAGTGCTAAAGGGTGAGCGTGGAGGCGATGTTCCATCATCTCGATCACTCTAAAAAAATCAGCTCCCACCCTGTCTAATTTGTTCACGAAGGCAATGCGTGGTACCAGGTACTTATCCGCCTGTCTCCACACCGTCTCCGACTGGGGTTCAACACCTCCCACCCCGCAAAACACCACCACTGCTCCATCAAGCACCCTCAAGGATCGCTCTACCTCCATGGTAAAATCCACATGACCTGGGGTGTCGATGATATTGATATGGTGATTCCGCCAGAAACAGGTAGTTGCAGCAGAGGTGATAGTAATACCCCGCTCCTGTTCCTGCTCCATCCAGTCCATGGTAGCAGTTCCCTCATGCACCTCCCCCATCCTGAAGGAAACTCCCGTATAATAGAGTATTCTTTCGGTAGTGGTGGTCTTCCCTGCATCGATGTGAGCTATTATCCCGATGTTTCTCACCCTATCCAGGGGATGACACTCAATCACCTTTACCGCAGGGGCTGTGCTATCAACAGGGTTGTACTCCTCATTCGCCATAATCTGTGCACGTGCGTGTATCACTATACATTCCTTTTGTTACCACCGATAGTGGGCGAAGGCTTTATTTGACTCTGCCATTTTATGAGTATCCTCCCTTTTCTTGATTGAAGAACCTCGATTGTTGGCAGCATCGATAAGTTCAGCGGCAAGCCTTTCCTCCATAGACTGCTCTTTGCGCTCTCGTGCAAAAGAGAGTATCCACTTTATAGCTAAACCTACTCTCCGGTTTGATCTCACCTCTACGGGAACCTGATAGGTAGAACCACCTACCCTTCGTGGTTTAGTTTCGATAACCGGTTTCACATTATCCAGCGCGCTGCGAAAGAGTTTGAGAGGATCTGATTTGGTCCTTTGTTCGATAAGGTCGAAACTCCCGTAGACAATTGATTCCGCTTTGCTCTTTTTCCCTTCCCACATGATCTTACTAATGAACCTTGCGACTAATTGGTCTTTGTATTTAGGGTCGGGCAGAATGTGCCTCTTGGTCACTATCCCTCTTCTGGGCATTACAACCTCTCTTAACTAAAAGAAACGTTAGGTTATTGTTTTGGTCGTTTGGCCCCGTATTTTGAGCGACCTTGCTTCCGATCTTGGACACCAATAGAGTCGAGCTTACCCCTAATGGTGTGATACCTCACCCCAGGGAGATCCTTTACCCTCCCACCACGTACTAACACTACGGAGTGTTCCTGAAGATTGTGGCCCTCACCTGGAATATAGCTCGTAATCTCCATCCCATTGGTTAACCGTACCCGTGCAACCTTTCTCAAGGCTGAGTTAGGCTTTTTGGGGGTAGTAGTATATACCCTAATACATACACCCCGCTTTTGAGGTGAGGAATGAAGTGCAGGGGCCTTAGTTTTTACCCTTATGGAGGTACGACCCTTTCTGCACAATTGGTTAATGGTAGGCATCACTCTCTCCAAAAAGTTTGCTAGTGAAAAGCGTTCTTTTTAACAGATTAAAATTTATTTGTCAATAACTTTGTTAAAAGAATATGGAATCCCCCTTAGTTTTTTACTGGTTCTTCCTCCACATTAATCTCCAGTTTCCTGTATCGTGTTAACCCAGTTCCTGCGGGGATCAGTTTGCCCATCGCGGTATTTTCTTTTAAGCCTCTCAAATAGTCTGTTTTCCCTTCCAAGGCAGCTTGAGTGAGCACTCTGGTTGTTTCCTGAAAGGACGCAGCAGAGATAAAGCTTTCTGTACTCAAAGAAGCCTTGGTAATCCCAAGGAGCAGTGGTTCACCAATCGCAGGTTGACCACCCTTTTTGCGTATTCGTTCATTTTCCTCTTCAAAAATTTGTTTCTCCACATGTTCTCCCACCAAGAAACTTGTGTCACCGACCTCCTTTATCTTAACCCTCCGCAGCATCTGCCGCACTATAACCTCAATGTGCTTATCATTTATCTTTACTCCTTGGAGCCGGTACACTTCCTGCACCTCATCCACGAGAAATTTTGATAACTCTTTTTCACCTAAAATACTGAGAATATCATGGGGACTTACTAACCCATCTACCAGAGGTTCCCCTGCCTTCACCTTATCCCCCTCATGCACGCAGATGTGTTTACCTTTGGTAATGAGATACTCCAGCGGCTCACCCACCTCAGGGGTCACCACAAGGCTCCGCTTGCCCTTTACATCTTGCCCGAAAGATACCATACCATCTATTTCACTAATGGTAGCATTTTCTTTAGGTTTTCTCGCCTCGAACAGTTCAGCAACCCTTGGCAAACCACCGGTGATATCCTTGGTCTTGGTAGTCTCGCGAGGGATCTTAGCAATAACATCTCCCGCCTGTACCTCATCACCTTCATTTACCATAATGTTAGCACCAACAGGCATGAAGTATCGAGCATAGGTTTCCCCATGGAGCTTAATAGTCTTCCCCCCTTCATTCTTAATAGAGATGCGGGGACGACTCTCAAGGTCTTTGGTGCTGGTGATAACTTTGCTCGAGAAACCGGTCACCTCATCCAGTTTTTCCTGCATGGTTTTTCCTTCCACGATATCCCCAAACTTTACCTTACCCGAAACCTCCGTCACAATGGGGGTGTAGAAGGGATCCCATTCCGCAATTCGTGCACTGCCTTTCACATATGCTCCATCGTTCAGCTTGAGGTGAGCCCCATAGATGATAGCGTAGCGTTCCCGCTCTCTTCCGCTCTCATCTATAATTGCAATCTCACCATTACGATTCATCACTACCAGATCCCCCTGTCGATCTCTCACCAGGTTAAGTTTTACGAACTTGACGTGCCCCTCATGCTTTGCCTCGAGTGTTGTCTGCTCAGCCCTCCTGCTGGCAGTCCCTCCAATGTGGAAGGTCCGCATGGTGAGCTGGGTACCCGGTTCTCCTATGGACTGGGAAGCAGTAATGCCTACCGCCTCTCCTATACTAACTATTCTTCCCCGTGCCAAATCTCTCCCATAGCAGAGGGCACACACCCCTCGCTTAGATTGACAGGTTAATACCGAACGGATCTTCACCTGATCTATTCTCGTCTGTTCTATTTTCTCGACAATGTCCTCATCAATCTCCTGATTGGCTTTTGCAATTACCTCTTCAGTAAAGGGATCAACCACATCCTCCAGACTTACCCTCCCCAGAACACGCTCACCAATAGGTTCCACAATCTCACCGCCCTCAATGAGGGGGGCAACAGTAATCCCATCCATGGTACTGCAATCATACTCAGTGATAATAGTGTCGTGAGATACATCAACGAGCCGCCTCGTGAGATACCCGGAGTTGGCAGTCTTAAGAGCGGTATCAGCTAAGCCTTTGCGTGCACCATGGGTAGAGATAAAATACTGCAATACATTGAGGCCTTCCCTAAAATTTGCAGTAATGGGTGTCTCTATAATCTCTCCTGAAGGCTTAGCCATCAACCCCCTCATGCCCGCGAGCTGACGTATCTGTTGGGCACTCCCACGGGAACCAGAGTCTGCCATCATATAGATAGGATTAAAACTGGCAACCAGCTTCTTATTTCCCTCCCTATCAATAATAGTTTCCGTTTCCAATTCTTTAAGCATCTCCTTAGATACGTTTTCGGTCACCTGCGCCCATATGTCTACTACCTTATTGTATCGCTCTCCATCGGTGATGAGACCGTCTTTGTAGTGTTTCTCAATTTCTTGTACCTCCCGGTTAGCGCTCTCGATCAATTCAGCTTTCCTCGAGGGGATGATCATATCACTGATGGAAATCGAAATCCCTGACTGAGTTGCGTATTTATACCCTAAATCCTTTAGACGGTCTGAGAGCAAGACGGTCTTTTTATCCTTGCACAGCCTGTAGCAAATGCTGATCAGGTCAGCCAACTCCTTTTTACCCATGACTCGGTTTATCATCTCAAAGGGAATTTCCTTAGGGACAATCTCCCACAGCATAATCCTCCCTACCGTGGTTTCAATTAACTCACCCTCCATCCTCACCATTGCTTTCGCGTGGAGGTCAACTTCACCATTATCGTAGGCTATTCTCACCTCTTCGGGGTTAGAGAAAACCTTACCCTCACCTTTCACTGATTCTTTCTCCCGGGTGAGATAGTAGATACCCAATACGATGTCTTGGGTGGGAACAATAATAGGTTTCCCGGAAGCGGGAGAGAGAATGTTGTTGGTTGACATAAGCAGCACCCGGGCTTCAAGCTGAGACTCCACTGCAATGGGAATATGTACCGCCATTTGATCACCATCGAAGTCAGCATTAAACGCTGCACACACCAGCGGATGGAGCTGAATAGCCTTCCCCTCAATCAAAATAGGCTCAAACGCCTGAATACCCAATCGATGGAGGGTAGGTGCTCGGTTAAGTAATACCGGATATTCTTTTACTATCTCATCCAACGCATCCCACACCTCCGGCGTTTCCTTCTCCACCAGCTTTTTAGCGCTTTTGATGGTGGTAGCAAAACCCTTTTTAATGAGACGATTGTATACAAAAGGTTTAAATAGTTCGATAGCCATCCTCTTGGGGAGTCCACACTGGTGGAGGCGCAATTCTGGGCCAATGACGATCACTGTGCGCCCAGAGTAGTCTACCCGTTTACCGAGAAGGTTCTGTCGAAATCTTCCCTGTTTTCCCTTAAGCATATCGCTCAGAGATTTTAAAGGTCTCTTGTTTCGCCCGGTAACTGTTTTTCCCCTTCTCCCGTTATCAAATAATACATCTACCGCCTCTTGCAGCATTCTCTTCTCATTGCGGATAATAATTTCAGGTGCGTCGAGCTCTTGCAGCCTCTTCAAGCGATTGTTTCTATTAATTACCCTTCGATAGAGATCATTGAGATCAGAGGTGGCAAAGCGTCCCCCATCAAGGGGAACCAAGGGTCTCAAATCAGGGGGGAGTACGGGAAGAACCTCGATGATCATCCACTCAGGCTTATTACCTGAGTTTTTAAATGACTCTATAATTTTTAAGCGCTTGGCTAATTTCTGACTTCGTGCTTCAGACCCGGTTTCTTTCATTTCTTTGCGTAAACTTTTAGAGAGCCCATCCAAATCAAGTTTCCTAAGCAACTCCCTTACCGCCTCTGGACCCATCCCTGCCCTAAAATTCTTGCCATACTCCACCAGCGCCTTGAGGTATCTCTCCTCAGTGAGCAGTTCACCTCTGGTGAGCGAAGTAGTGCCAGGATCAATTACGATGTACTGTTCGAAGTAGATAACTTTTTCTAAATCTCTCAGGGTCATATCAAGAAGACTACCAATTCTACTGGGGAGACTTCTTAAAAACCAGATGTGCGCAACCGGAGACGCCAGTTCAATATGGCCCATCCTCTCTCTCCTAACATGGGAGGGAATTACCTCAACCCCGCACTTTTCACAGACCACTCCTCGGTGCTTTAACCTCTTATACTTACCGCAATTACATTCATAGTCCTTGGTTGGTCCAAAGATTTTGGCACAAAACAAGCCATCTCTCTCAGGTTTAAAAGTCCGATAGTTGATCGTTTCGGGTTTCTTTACCTCCCCGTGCGACCATCCACGAATATCTTCAGGCGAAGCGATACTGATCCTTATCGAATCAAAATCGAGAGACCTTCTGGGTTTATCAAAAAAGCTATAGCTTGGTTCCATAGAATGTCCCTCCACTAATTTTTGCTTTCGTTTTCAATAAATTTTACATTCAAGCAGAGACTCTGCAGCTCCTTCACCAACACGTTAAAAGATTCCGGCAGACCAGCAGTTGTACCATGGTCTCCCTTTACGATATTCTCATAGAGTTTCGTTCTACCCTGGACATCATCTGATTTAACCGTGAGAAATTCTTGCAAGGTGTATGCTGCTCCGTAAGCTTGAAGAGCCCACACCTCCATCTCTCCTAACCGCTGTCCACCAAACTGTGCCTTGCCCCCCAGAGGCTGTTGAGTCACCAGAGAATAGGTACCAATAGAACGTGCGTGAATCTTATCAGATACGAGGTGGTGGAGCTTCATCATATAAATCATGCCGACGGTGACCTTGTTATCAAAGGGCTCTCCTGATCTCCCATCATAGAGGGTTGTTTGTCCAGTCTCTGGCAATCCTGCTGTTTTTAAATAGTTAGTAATTTGCTCTTCATTAGCACCATCAAATACCGGCGAGGAAAAGCGAACCCCCTTACTCAAACTCCTGGCTAATGCCAATATTTCCTCATCACTTGATTCATCAATAAGCTGGCTTATCTCTCTTTCATCAAAGGTGTTCTTGATTTTGCTTCGTAGCGCATTGATGCTAAAGTCTTTTTCCAGTAATTCGTTAATCTTTCTTCCCAATCCCAATGATGCCCAGCCTAAGTGTGTTTCTAAGATCTGACCCACATTCATTCGTGAGGGAACACCCAAAGGATTCAGTACAATGTCTACCGGGGTACCATCTTCCATGTAGGGCATATCCTCTTCAGGAAGGATCCGAGATAACACACCCTTATTTCCATGGCGCCCTGCCATTTTGTCTCCTACCTCGAGCTTCCGTTTCACTGCGAGATCAATTTTAACCATCTTTATCACCCCAGGTGGAAGCTCATCACCACTCTTGAGTCTCTCCATTTTCTCGGTAAAAATTGTTTTGGTTGCTTTAATCTGTTCCTCTAACTCCTCTCGAATTTTATTGATCTTTTCCTCTACCGCTCTATTTTCAATTACGATATCCTTCCACTTACTGGAGGGTATTTCTGAGAGGACATCGGCGGTAATTTTTTCATTCTTCCCCAAGACAACCGTATTAGTTCTCTTATCAGTCAGTCTCTTGGCTGAAACCTTGCCTACAAGGAGGTTCTTAATCTTCTCATCCGCCCTCTCCTTAAGTACCTTGATTTTAACTTCTTGATCTCTTAAAACCTTGGAGAGTTGTTCATTTTCAATGGCTTTGCTACGCTCATCCTTTTCCACCCCTTTACGGGAAAAAATCCTTACCCCGATTACTGTCCCCTCTATACCTGGGGGAATCCGCAGTGAGGTATCCTGCACATCGCGCGCCTTTTCACCAAAAATAGCCCGGAGAAGCTTTTCCTCGGGTGACAATTGGGTCTCACCCTTGGGGGTGATTTTCCCCACTAAAATGTCGTTTGGCTTCACCTCGGCACCACTGCGTATAATCCCGCTATCATCTAAATCCTTTAACGCCTCCTCACCCAAGCCAGGTATATCGCGAGTAATCTCTTCTTTACCTAGCTTGGTATCACGAGCTAACACCTCAAACTCCTCAATATGGATGGAGGTGAAGTAATCATCACTCACTACCTTCTCACTTAAGAGAATAGAATCCTCAAAGTTGTACCCCCCCCATGGAAGGAAGGCAACCAACATATTACGTCCTAGGGCTAGTTCACCTCTATCGGTTGCCGGTCCATCTGCAATCACATCACCTTTTTTCACCCTCTCACCAAGGTATACAATAGGTTTTTGATTGATGCAGGTATTTTGGTTAGAGCGGCGGAATTTAATTAAATTATAAATGCTTATCCCCCTATCGCCTTCCCCCTCCGCGCCCTGGTCACTTCGTACCACAATTCTTTCTGCATCTACACTCACCACCATCCCATCCTTGTGTGCAATAACCGTGACCCCAGAATCTCTCGCAATAATACCCTCCATTCCTGTGCCTACCAAAGGGCTCTCTGTTTTCATAAGAGAGACCGCTTGCCGCTGCATATTGGAACCCATGAGGGCTCGGTTCGCATCGTCATTTTCTAAAAAAGGAATGAGTGAGGCAGCAACACTCACCAGCTGCTTAGGAGAGACGTCCATGTAGGCAACTTCTTCTGGTTTGACCATCACAAATTCTCCTCCCCGGCGGGCAGATACAAGAGGATTTACAAACCTCCCTTTGCTATCGAGGGCAGCATTCGCTTGGGCGATGGCATGGTCTTTTTCATCCAACGCGGAGAGGTATTGTATTTCGTTAGTAACAACTCCGTTTACCACCTTGCGATAGGGAGTTTCAATGAAACTAAATTCATTAATTCTCGCATAGGTACTCAAAGATGAGATGAGCCCAATATTGGGCCCCTCAGGTGTCTCAATGGGGCAGATTCTTCCGTAGTGGGTGGGGTGTACGTCTCTCACTTCAAATCCCGCTCGCTCGCGGGTAAGTCCCCCTGGACCTAATGCGCTCAAACGCCGCTTGTGGGTAATTTCGGAAAGGGGATTGGTCTGATCCATAAATTGCGATAACTGACTGGAACCAAAAAATTCATTGATCACCGCCGAGACTAACTTCGCATTCACTAAATCATGAGGCATCAAGGTCTCCACATCTTGCAAGCTCATCCGCTCCTTAATCGCCTTCTCCATTCTCACTAAGCCGATGCGATACTGATTCTCAATCAGCTCAGCCACCGTTCTCACTCGCCTATTACCCAAGTGGTCGATATCGTCCACCTCACCCTTTCCACACTTGAGCTTGAGGAGATACCTCACTGTTTCCATAATATCTTCCTTGCGGAGCACCTGTACCTCGAGTGGAATATCGAGGTTGAGCTTATAGTTTAGCTTCAAACGTCCTACATTTCCTAAATCATAGTAATCGGGATTAAAGAAGAGACGCTCAAAGAAAAGGTGTGCACTCTCTTTGGTAGGAGGATCGTGAGGCCTTAACCGACGGTAAATTTCAATTACCGTCTCTTCTTGGGTCTTGACCTTATCGAGCGCAAGCGTATTGCGGAAAGAGGAGTCCACAGTCAAGTCATCAATAAAGAGGATTTCAAACTCTTCTATTTTCCTTTCTCTGAGCATTTTTATCTTCTCATAGGTTAACTCCTCATTACATTTGAGTATCATTTCACCTGTGTGAGGATCAACAATGTCATGAGAAACAAACTTCCCCTCTAAATCACGGATGCTGATAGGAATATACTGGAGATTGGCTTCCTTTATCTTCTGGATGGTTACCTCCTTTATCCTCTTATCCTTTTTAATGATGACCTTGTCGGTTTTGATATCAACGATATCCTCTGTCGCCCGGTCCCCCACCTGGAGGTTCTTTCGTAAGTGTTTAAATATTTTATTCTCTTTAAAGGTAATCTTCTCTGATTCATAAAAGTAGTCGAGGAGTTCCTTTTCAGAATATCCGAGAGCTTTGAGAACAACGGCAGCAAGGAATTTTCGCTTTCGGTCTATTCGCACGTAGAGAATATCTTTGGTATCAAATTCAAAGTCAATCCATGAACCCCGATTAGGTATGAGCCGGGCATAGAAGAGAAGTTTGCCCCCACTACTTGCCTTCCCCTTATCATGGTTGAAAAAAACCCCTGGTGATCTATGGAGTTGGCTGACAATAACCCTCTCAGTACCATTAATAATGAATGTTCCACCCTCCGTCATCAAGGGCACTTCACCGAAATACACTTCCTGCTCTTTCACATCCCTAATATTTCTCGCTCCTGTTTCGGGATTCACATCCCACACCACCAGCCTCAGCAGCACCTTCAAGGGAACTGCGTAGGTGAGCTCTTTTTGACGGCACTCATCCACATCGTATTTAGGCTCACCCAAACTGTATTTCACATACTCGAGAGAGGCGCTCTCGGAAAAATCCTTTATGGGAAACACACTCTTAAACACACCGTGCAGTCCGAAAGTACCACGCTCCTCTGGCTTATCATGCCGCTGTAAAAACCTATCATAAGACCTTTTCTGCATATCGAGGAGATTGGGTATCTCCATAACTTTTCTAATTTTTGCAAAGTCTTTTCTTGAGAAGTACCTGTTGAGTATGGTATGCGCCATCGTCATCCCCTGCCTAATGGTAAGTAATATAAGAGTTAAAGATACACTAATTTCTCTACGCAACCTTGTGTATCTTTTATCGCACAATTTTTATCGCGTTAACGTTATGTCAGAGAAAGGGGAATACCACAGTTCCCCTCTCCCGCTCTCCATCCGTGTAAGAACTTGCTTCCTCGAGCACGGGTACACTGGGATTGAAGACTTATTTAATTTCAATAACTGCCCCTACTTCTTCAAGCTTCTTCTTGGCTTCTTCGGCATCTTTTGGGGAGACTCCTTCTTGAACGGTTTTGGGAGCACCATCAACTAAATCCTTGGCTTCCTTCAAACCTAGACCCGTGAGCGCCCGCACCACCTTGATGACCTGAATTTTATTACTACCTACCGATTTTAAAATAACTTCAAATTCGGTCTTTTCTTCCTTGGCAGCCGCGGGTACTTCTCCCGCAGCAGCAGGTGCTGCCATGGCGATTGGCATGGCGGTAGCAGTAACTCCAAACTTTTCCTCAAGTTCTTTTATGAATGAAGAAAGTTCAAGCACCGTCATGTTTTCAATGAAACCCATTACCTCTTCTTTCGTAACCTTTGTCATTGTTCAAACCCTCCTACCCATCAACAGTATTAATGGTTCACTTATTTAATTTACTTTTTTCAATTGCGTGAAGCACCTGAAATAATTTAAAAAGGGGATAGCGTAAAGCATTGAGGAACCTCAACGGCGGTTGAGTAAACAGGGAAACACATTTTCCTAGTAGCTCCTGCCTGCCGGGAAGACGACTCAACTCTTTCACCTCTTCAGCAGAGATAAGCTTTCCCTTTAGCATACCTGCTTTGATGCTCAATTTAGAATAAGTCCCAAGAAATTTTGTGAGCACTTTGCTGGGAGCAATGGGGTCATCATAGCTGAGCATTATCGCGGTGGGGCCCTCAAAATAGGAAGCAAGTTGCTCAAACTCTGTTCCCTGAGAAGCCCTTTTGAGAAAAGTGTTCTTTGCCACCCGATACTCTGAAGAAACCCGACGGAGCTCATTTCTCAGTTGAGTAATCTTCTGCACGTTTAAGCCACGATAGTCCGTGAGGACAGCAAATTGAGCCTGTTTTAGTTTATGTGACAAATGTGAAACAATCTGTTCTTTTGCTTCTCTCTTCAATGGCTTGTATCCCTCCTTTCCACCGCTTACCTTTGGACCCTGCAACTACCGCGTGACCAGCCGGTAGGAATTGTTCGCTAACTTATTCGTCTGGTGAATGCAGGGTTAATCTTGATGCCAGGACCCATAGTAGACGAAATCACTATACTTTTCAAATAGACACCCTTACTGGTTGAGGGCTTAAGTTTAATGACGGCGTCTATTATCGAGACAACATTATCTACCAACTTCTCCGCCACGAAGGAAATTTTTCCCACCGCGGTGTGTATGATACCCGTTTTATCTACTTTAAACTCAATCTTGCCTTTTTTGAGATCCGTTACTGCCTCCGCCACATTAAAAGTTACCGTACCCATCTTGGGGTTAGGCATCAAACCTCTTGGACCTAAAATTTTACCAATCTTACCCACCATGCCCATCATATCTGGGGTTGCAATTGCTTTGTCAAACTCCAACCATCCCTTTGAAATCTTGTCAACTAAATCCTCTGCCCCCACGAAATCCGCACCGGCATTGATGGCGTCTTTTTCCTTTTCTCCTTTGGCAAAAACCAACACTTTTGTTTCCTTCCCTGTACCATGGGGAAGCTGGACCGCACCCCTCACCATCTGGTCAGCATGTCGGGGGTTAACCCCGAGACGTACCGCGATATCTACCGTTTCATCAAATCGGGTAAAAGAGGATTCCTTAAGCAGCTTTACTGCCTCCTCCAATTCGTAGAGTTTTGTTCTATCAACTTTCTCCCGTGCACCTTTGTATTTTTTACCCCTTCCAAGTGGCATGAACATCTCCTCACCTTATAAATACCTTCTTATTCACTAGACAATTTCTATCCCCATACTCTTCGCGGTACCCTCAATAATCTTCACTGCTCCCTCTAAATCTACTGCATTGAGATCAATAAGCTTAAGCTGGGCAATCTCTTTAATCTGGTCTTGGGTCACCTTTCCCACCTTTTCCTTACTCGGTTCCCCAGAGCCTTTTATAATCCCCGCTGCTTTTTTGAGCAGTACCGAGGCGGGAGGGGTTTTAAGTAAGAAAGTAAATGATCTGTCTGAATAAATGGTAATCACCGCCGGGATAATGATATCCCCCTTTGCTTGGGTCTGGGCATTAAAGGCTTTACAGAACTCCATAATATTTACGCCATGTTGCCCCAGCGCAGGGCCTACGGGTGGAGAGGGTGTAGCCTTCCCTGCAAGTATTTGAAGTTTCTTAATCGCCATTACTTTTTTTGCCATTAATGCCACCCCCCTCAGTTCTTTTTGACTTGCAGAAATTCCAATTCAATAGGAGTTGATCTCCCAAAAATACTCACCAAGACCTTCACCCTTCCCTTCTCCGGCTTAACCTCATCCACTACGCCATTAAAATTGGTAAAAGGTCCTTCAATGATTCTCACACTATCCCCCTTATCAAAGGAAAATTTTTGTTTAGGCCTCATTTTCCCCTCGCTGATCTGCTGAAGAATTCCTCTCACCCTCTCATCAGGGATAGGAACAGGCTTTTTACCACCACCAAGGAAACCGGTAACCTTAGGTGTATGCCTCACGATGTGCCAGGTTTCGTTGTTCATCACCATATTCACCAGCACATATCCCGGGAAAAACTTCCTTAAACTGGTCTTCTTTTCACCTTTAACTACTTCCACTATATTCTCAGTGGGAATGATAATTTCTGAGAAGCAGTCTTGCTTGTCAGACAATTTTACTCGCTCCTCCAGTGCTACTTTAACCCTATTTTCATAACCGGAATAGGTGTGAATCACATACCACTTCTTTTCCATAAACACACCCTTATTAATCAAGGATAAGCTTAATAACTCTTGAAAGACCTAGATCAACGAGGCCTAAAAATACCGCAATTATAATGACCAGTACTATCACCACCGACGTAGAGGCAATGGTATCCTTCCTCGTAGGCCACACCACTTTCCTTAGCTCTATTTTTACCTCTTTTAAAAACTGAATAATCTTTTCTACCATGGTCAGCTCTCTTAGTTTACCCCATCCTCTTATAAAATTGGCAGGCCAGGAGGGATTCGAACCCCCATCACCCGGATTTGGAGTCCGGTGCTCTAGCCGTTAGAGCTACTGGCCTTTTCTGGCAAAAAACTGAGGAGTGCAAATCTCTTACAAGTGGAGCAAGAGATAACCCTCTACTCAGCACTGCTACTTTGTTTCTTTATGGAGAGTGTGCGTATGACAGAAGCGGCAGTATTTCTTCAACTCCAATTTTTTTGGTGTAGTACGTTTATTCTTGGTCGTCGAATAATTTCTTCTCTTACATTGACTGCATTCAAGCGTAATAATCTCTCTCATATTCTCTCTTTAATGTACCATCGTGTACTTTTCATTGAATGGATCACTCCACTACTTCAGAGATCACCCCTGCCCCTACCGTCTTACCTCCCTCTCGTATCGCAAACCTCAACTCCTTCTCCAACGCAATCGGCATTATCAACTCCGCCCTCATCTCTACATTATCCCCAGGCATCACCATCTCTACCCCCTCCGGTAACGTCACATTCCCCGTCACATCCGTCGTCCTAAAATAAAACTGCGGCCGATATCCATTGAAAAATGGCGTGTGCCTTCCCCCCTCCTCCTTCGTCAATATGTATACCTGCGCCTTAAACTTCGTGTGCGGCGTGATACTCCCAGGATGCGCTACCACCTGACCACGCTCTACCTCCTCACGCTTCGTCCCACGTAACAATACCCCTACGTTGTCTCCCGCTACCCCCTCATCCAATATCTTGCGAAACATCTCTACCCCGGTGCATACCGTCTTCTGCGTCGCCCGTATCCCTACAATCTCTACCTCCTCACCTATCTTCACCTTCCCCCGCTCCACTCTCCCCGTCACTACCGTCCCTCTCCCCGATATGCTAAAAACATCCTCTATCGGTAACAAAAACGGCTTCTCCACTTCCCTCATCGGCTGCGGTATGTAACTGTCTACCGCATCCATTAACTCCCACACGCACTTATACTCCTCCACATTCGCATCCTTTGAACTCGACTCCATCGCCTTCACCGCACTCCCCTTCACCACCGGTATCTCATCCCCAGGAAAATCATACTTGCTCAACAACTCCCTCACCTCTAACTCCACCAGCTCCAACAGCTCCTTGTCATCTACCATATCTACCTTATTCAAAAATACCACGATCGACGGCACCCTCACCTGCCTCGCCAACAAAATGTGCTCCCGCGTCTGTGGCATCGGCCCATCCGCCGCACTCACTACCAAAATCGCCCCATCCATCTGCGCCGCCCCAGTAATCATGTTCTTAATGTAATCCGCGTGCCCCGGACAATCTATGTGCGCATAGTGTCGCTTCCCTGTCTCATACTCTACGTGCGCTATGGCTATCGTCAATCCCCGCTCCTTCTCCTCCGGCGCCTTGTCTATCTGATCATACG